>NZ_WUDQ01000095.1:0-11011 GCF_009827695.1 Paenibacillus sp. OT2-17
GGTAGAAATCTTCCTGTATTTGACCTTTTTGCTTCTAAATATGATTGTTTGGATCGAGCAGATTAATCCTGTTTTAATACTCTAGGTTCAATGGGAACCAGGTTAGACTCAATCTGGGTGCGCTGAGGCTCATACCATTCAGGCAGCATCAGCTTATGTCCTAACTCATTCAATTCCTCATCCACGGTAAATCCGGGTGGATCGGTTGCGATCTCGAATAAAATACCGCCCCGCTCGCGGAAGTATACGGCATTAAAGTATTGGCGATCTACAATACCACTGGTCCCAAAACCATGCTGATGAACCCATTCGTTCCACGCCTGATGCTCCGTATCGTCCTGCGCGCGCCAGGCAATATGGTGAACCGTACCGGCGCCGCCATTCCCCCACGGGACATCTTTGACCGGAATGTCGATCAGGTTGCCCAAATCACCTGTCGCCTGATAGCGGATGTAGCCTGCATTTGCGTCTTCTCCGATGGGAGTCATCCCCAGGACGTTCTCCAACACCTCTTGCGTATGCTTGGAATCCGCACTGTACAGTACCGCCCCGCCAAAGCCCTTGATCGCTTTATCCGTAGGCACGCCGCCAGCTGTCCACGTGTTCACCGGGCCATCTTCCCGCTCCACCAGCTCCAGATGCAAGCCCTCGTTGTCTCGGAACTGGATGAATGACTCGCCAAAACGAGTGGCCTTCGTGAAAGACACCTTCAAGCTGTGCAGACGGTTTTCCCAGTATTCCAAAGCACCGGACGGCACGACATACGTCGTAATCCCGACCTGTCCACCTCCAATCTTACCCTTGCGTGTACCCGGAGCTGGAAAAAAGGTAATGATCGTTCCCGGGCTGCCCTCTTCATTACCAAAGTACAAATGGTATACTTCTGGAGCATCAAAGTTGATCGTCTTTTTAATCAATCGCAGACCAAGTACGCCTGCGTAAAAATCAACGTTGCCCTGCGGGTCTCCTGCAAAGGACGTGATATGGTGAATTCCAGCGGTTTTCAATGACATCTTTATCACTCCTTCATTAACATGATGATTTATTTACAAAAATGATTTACAAATTTCAAAATCCATTGTAGCTGACAAATTGTCCAACCGGCTTGCGGTATCCCCGTGCCCGCTGACCCGATTCGTCCTCTTTACCCAAGGTAATCATCATCACGGGTACAAATTGCTCTGGAATATTCAGTACTTCCTGCACCTTCGCCGGATCAAAACCGATCATCGGGCAAGTATCCCAGCCTTTGTCCTTGGCAATCAACATCAATTGCATAGCCGACAGGCTGGCATTACGGATCGCTTCTTCTCTCTGGAAGACAGGTCCCCGCTCGCGATAAAACTGAGTTACCGACTCCACTGTACTATCATATTCCTGCTTGCTCAGGACACCTAAATTCAGGAAGCCTTCGTTGAGGTCAGCTACCTTGGTATAAGCTTCTGTATCCCCCAGCACTACAATGGTCGCCGAAGCCGTTAATATTTTATACTGCTTACTTGCCTCATCATGCAGTCTTTGTTTGGTATCTGCATCCTGCACTACGATATAGCGCGTATGCTGTAAATTAAAAGCCGATGGAGCAAACTTCACCAACTGAAATATTTCTTCTAGTTCTTTTGCATCTATAGTAACATCAGGAATAAATTTAGAAGCTGATCTTCTCTCTTGAATAATATTCACCAGTTCGCTCATGTTAAGTTCCACTCCTTGATATTATTTTCAAATAAATTATCTTTAAATTAAGAATATATCTATTCGTGTTTTCTGTCAACTAAAACTATAATCATGTTAGTAAGTATTTTTGGATACAACCTAAGGGCTTCACCAGCCCTTTACAAATCCGTTGCCCGTATCCTCATCGTAATCGCTTCGCGTTGCGCTTTGGTTAAGCTCTTGAAGACTAGCTCATACGAATGGTCGATCATGCTGTACAAATCCTCCAGTGGGAAGGTAGCATCAACCTCAATCGTATTCCAATGCTTTTTATTTAAATGATAGCCTGGCTTAATTGCCTTGTTTTGTTCACGCAGATTTACCGCAATGATCGGATCACATTTCAAGGATAGGTGGCTAATGCCGTCCTTTTCAGATAATAGAGCAAACATCTTGCCTCCAACTTTCAGTACTAGCGTTTCAGCACCGAATGGATAATCCTTAACAGCCTCTTTTTGGCTCAGACCATACGCTACAATTTGTTCATACACCAGCCTTCACTCCTCTGCTTGATTCATCATCTATGAAACGATTTGTGCCCTATTATATCACGCTCTCCACATACAATAGTCCCATGTTACAATTAGAATTCTATCGGGAGGGTCAATCCTTTCTATATGAATTTATCGACCGTCCGTGACCTCATACACGTCCTAAAGATTTAGCGATATTTCACATACTGTATCTGCAAGCTGACAGCCCTTCACTTCCGAATAGGAAGTTGGAGGGGCTTGTTTTGTTCATATAGTAGAGAATGTTATGCAACAGCCCTATATTTTGGTATACTTCCGTGAGAGGCTGTATCGATACATTCGAACGGTACTCTAGTTAGTGTAATTCAATATGTAGATGTGTGAGCCTATGGAGGTGAACTCGTTGGATTTTGCTCTGATCCGCAAGGACCGAGACAAAAGAACGGTCGCAAATTGACTCTTTTTTTGCCTTTCGGACCTTTTCAGCCATGTGCTGAAAGGTTTTTTTTGTGATCTAAAATAAAGGTAGGAAAGGATTTGAATGCAACCATGGCAACCTCGAAAGCACTTAATATTTTGCAATTGAAGAAAATGAAACGAGAAGGTTCACCTATAAGTATGATTACGGCGTATGACTATCCATCTGCTCGTTTGGCTGAGGAAGCCGGGATCGATATCATCCTTGTCGGTGATTCCGTAGGTAATGTGTTATCTAATTATAACTCCACACTGCCCGTCACTATGGATGATATGGTCTATCATACACGGTCTGTCGTGCGCGGTGCGGAACATACTTTTATTGTCGCGGATATGCCATTTATGACGTACCACGGGAGTAGTGAAGAAGCCCTTACTAATGTGCGCAGGCTCATGCAAGAGGGACATGCCCATGCCGTGAAATTAGAAGGGGGCATGGAAATTTGCGACACCGTGAAGCGAATTGTTCAATCCGGCGTCCCACTACTGGGGCATATCGGACTTACACCACAGTCTGTGCATCAAATCGGCGGATACTTCATTCAAGGTAAAAACTCACAGGCCGCTGAGCGCCTTCTAAATGATGCCCGGGCCCTGGAGCAAGCGGGAGCTTTTGCCATCGTGCTGGAGCTGGTGACAGAGGAAGTAGCGAAGAGCATCACCCGAGAGATATCTATTCCGGTCATTGGCATCGGTGCGGGGAGATACTGTGATGGCCAGGTTTTGGTGTATCATGACATGTTACAATACTCAGCTCCTTACCGGGAGAAAAAGTTCGTAAAAACCTATTCGGATATAGGTACTTTGATTCGCAACAGTATCGGTCAATATGTCGAAGACGTGAAGAATCGTTCTTTTCCGGGCGAGGAGCATGTTTTTAAGGCAGATGAGAACGTAGTAGAAGGACTATACGGGAATGCAAGAGTAAAGGCAGGGACCCTATAATGCGATTTCTGATTGTAGGTGCAGGGGCGATTGGAGGCTATTTTGGGGGACTTCTTGTTCAAAAAGGAGAAGACGTGACCTTCTTCGTACGCCCTTCAAAAAAATCTCAGTTGGCAAAAGACGGTCTAATTGTTAAAAGTGTTCATGGGGATTTTCAGACACCAGTGCGTGCTATTACAAATGGTGAAGCTGCCGATCCGTTCGACTGTATTATCATTTCGGTCAAAGCGTATCATCTTCCCCAATTGCAATCCGATCTTGAGCCTTATGTCGGTGATCATACCATGATTCTTCCGTTACTTAATGGTTACGAACATTTTGACTTTTTGCGCAAACAATTCGGTTCTGAAAAAGTGCTGGGCGGACTTTGTTATATTGAAACTACGTTGGATCATGATGGTTCTATTGTTCAGACAAGTCCGTTCCACCGTATCGTCTTCGGTGAATGGAACGGAGTGCAATCAGAGCGTACACAACTGCTGCTGAATCATCTTGATCATGCAGGCTTCACAGTGGCACGAAGTCACGATATTCAGCGTGAAGTGTGGCAGAAATATATATTCGTTGCCAGCTTGAGTGCAATTACAACACTGATGGAAGCCTCGGTTGGGATTATACTTGCCACGGCAGAGTCACGAGCTATATACGAAAAGCTGCTGCATGAGATTGTCACACTTGCTCGCAACGCGGGGATGCCGATTGATTCAGAGATGGAAGTTCATACACTGAAAACGATGGAATCCTTACGACCAGAGATGATGTCATCCATGCAACGCGATATGCTTAAAAAGCTTCCGGTTGAAGCCAGTCATCTACATGGTTCACTGCTTGCATTGGCTGCAACCAGTAATACTGTTTACCCCATACTCGAAACGGTATATGCCCGATTAAAGGTATACGAGAGCTTATTGGACACTGTCTAAAATTCAAACTTTAAAATCAATTAAAAGAGGAAGCGGCAGCTTCGAAGGTGAAAATGAAATCTTAGACTGCCGCTGCTTTTCCTTTATTAAACTTCAAAAATCTAAAGAGTTCCTGTGCTTGAGCATGCTTGCTCAAGCCCTTGAAGTAATGCTTCTAGCTCCTGCCTAGTTTCAGCGTTTGTAATTTCACCTTCCTGATTTAGCTTCAAGGTGATATGCGGAATAATGACCTTTCCATTCTCCACAATCTGTGCATTGATCATTTGCAATGTGAGCAGCAGCGAGGCATGCGCAAGATGGCCGCCCATAGGAGACGGTGACGCGCTAATGACCGCTGTAGGTTTATTTACAAATTCACCGGAAGATACGAGCCAATCCAAGGCATTTTTCAAAGCACCCGGCACACCATTCCCATATTCCGGTGTACAGATCAGCACTCCATCCACTTGTTTCAATTGCTCCCGTAGCTCTTTTACGGAAGCTGACCCCTCATCTACATCCAAGTCAGGGTTAAAATGCGGGAGATCCCCCAATCCATCATAGACTGTGAATATCATATTTTCAGAAGCCAGCCCCATAGTAGCCTTCATAAGCGCTGTATTGGAGGACTTTTGACGAAGGCTACCCGATATAGCCAATACCTTAATTTTCTGTTCCATCCGATCATCTCATTTCTTTTAACTTGATCTAATCTTGCATATTCAGTGTACTATAGCTAACAAGAGAATTAAAAAGTAAGTGAGAATGCATTGATAATGCCGTTGGACACCTCCTGCATGATGATGAGCGTCAGCGATTTTTTCCTATGAACAAAAGGGCAATAAAAAAATGCCTGCGGCTTCGCAGGCATTCGTGATGAATCAATAGTCACTATACAAGGGTGGAATCTGCAGTGCTGAATCAAGTATCCTTCTCTTGCTTGCGTTTTATCCCAATCAGATCAAGGAAGAAAACAAACAACGGAATACCTACAATCAAGCCCCAAATTCCAATCAGATGCTCAGAGAAAATAAGTACGACAAAGGTAAAGAAGATCGGTAAATTCGTTTTGGATGACATCAGCTTCGGATTTAAGAAATAGGCCTCAATCGCATGAATCACCACGATCAGAATAACTAGATAAATCACATATTGAATGCCGCCGACACTGAAAGCGATCAGGCCGAGCGGTGCCAGTGAGATAAACACACCTGCCACTGGAACCAATCCAAGTACGAAAATGATGAGCGCAAGACCAAGCAGATTAGGGAAGCCCATAATCCAGAGTGCAATCGTGGTCAATATACAGTTAATAAGTGAAATCAGTAGTTGAGCCTCCAATACCTTCCCGAACGTATCCAGAAACATACGGCCAAAATGACCCACTTCCTTGAAAAACCAACCCAGCTTGCTATCTACAAACGTAGCTGTAAAACGTGTAATATATGATTTTTCCATCAGGAAGAACAAGCTCAAAATAATCGACACCAGAAGCTGTGTTCCCAATTGACTGACCTTCATCACTGCACTCAGTCCAGGCTCAAATAGCCGCTGAACATTCAGCGTGTCCATAAATTCGATAATCGTTTCGTTCCATTGATTACGATCAGGATACATATACGCTTGCTGAATCATGAGATACACCTGCTTGACCTGTACGACGATTAGCGGCACCATTCGGTAAACGCCCCACACCATAATCAGAATTAGCAGCCCATACACCAGTAGCAGCACGATCATTGACGGCACATTGACGAACCGCTTGACCAGCTTATTCACTCCGTTATATATACTACCAATCAAGATCGTAAGCAGCAGTGTTAACAACATAATATTCATCATGCTTCTTAACATAAACAACAGCAAAACGATTATCGCAAGGACGGCTACCCGCCTGACGCCCGCATGATTCATCCAGTTTCTTACCATTCGTCTTTATTCCCTCTTTCCACTTGACTGTCAACTTTGCAATCTTCCTGAGCATCAATTTTCTCTTTTTATCAATTTACTGTTAGCGATCAATAGAGAACCTACCATGACTAAGATAGCAATAGACCACCAGAATGTATTTTTAGCATCATCATGATCTACAATAATGAGCCTGATGACAGCCGTGATCCCAATATAGATAAAATAACGTAATGGAAAATGAAAATTGGTTTTAAAGTACTTAACTATTAATGCTATGAATTCAAAATACAAGAAAAACACAAGCAACTCTTCCGTGAATTCATAGTAATTTTTGTCGGCCTCTGTGTACAAAAAAACATAAGAAAAAATGGACCATGTTTCTTTTAGAAGTAAGAAGCTTAAAATCAGCCCGACCAGAAACAGCGAGATATTCAAGATCATTTGCAGAAAACTAGGTAACTTCTCAATATACTTCATTAATGCATTCAATACAGATCCCCTCACTGGTTGTACAGTATCTTTATTTATATTATCGGTGGTATACGTGAAAAATGCTACATTACTTTTGAGGTCACCTTAATGAAAGTTTATATTCGCCCCTGCAATATAACCAATGGAGATAAAGATAAGCGTCCATATCAGAGAACCTGCGCTTGCCACCAGCATATATTTTCGGACAGGCATCGCACTAATGCCCGACAAATAGCTTGTCGCATGTCTGACTCCTGGGATAAAATAACCAAACAAAATGGTCCATAACCCAAAACGCGCAAACCACCCCTTAACTCTTGCAAATCGCTTCGGTGTCAATCCAACCCACTTGCCGTGCTTATCCACCAAGGGCTGACCCAGCTTTTTGCCTAGCGTGTAGCTGATCATCATCCCTGTCATTGCACCGATGAAGCTGACTAATATAGACACCGAATAATTCAGTACCATGATAGAGGATAAATAGCCGACAAACACCATAATAATTTCATCTGGAACCGGTAGACCGATAATCCCAAGAGCAAGAAGAGCAAAAATAGCGATATATCCGTATTGTGTAATCATGCTGATGACCCATTCCATAGGGGAGCCACCTCCTGACCGATTATTTTTTGAAGGACGGAAAGGGAATACGGCTAACCATCAGGAACGACAGCACTACCATTAATGCAAGCAACAACCCCGGCTTCAAATGCTCACTCCATAAAAACATAAAGGACAAAATCACACCCGCCGCCGTAATCGGCATACCTACAAAGCCTTTGCTAAAAGCCATTAGGTTGAATCTTGCCAATCTTACCGCACCGCATATGACAAACAAAACAGCCACAAGCGGTCCTATCCAATGGGTATCTCCCAGTTTGTATAACAAGATCAAGAAAGCAGGGGCAACCCCAAATGAGACAACATCCGCCAGCGAGTCGAGCTGTTTGCCAAAATCACTGGAGCAATGCAACAGCCTTGCCAGCAAACCGTCTAATACATCCCATAAAGCAGCCACCACCACGAGAATAAAAGCGGTCATGTATTGCTCATGAATCGTAAAATACAGGGATAAGACCCCTGCCCCCAGGTTTGCAATCGTGAATAGTGAGGGCAACCAATTCCATTTCATACTCCTTAACTCCTTTGCCGTAGCTTAGCCTCCGAATATAACAACAAAACGGACGCCGTCCTTGGTATTCTCCACCTTATAGCGGAATTCGTGCAAATCTAAAATTCGTTTGACGATCGACAGCCCCAGTCCTGTCCCACCCGTCTGGCGGCTACGTGACAGCTCGGCCCGGTAAAAACGGTCCCATATCTGCTCCAGTTGATCGTCAGGAATGGTCTCACCTTTATTTTCAATGGAAAAAAAACGGATTTCCTCAGCGCCTTCGATACGAATCGTGATTGAGCTTCCTTCCTCAGCATGCCGTATGGCATTGACAACAAAGTTGATAATCACCTGTTCCATCCATCCTACATCGGCATGAATCGGCATCTCATTGGCGGGGATAATGACCACTTCCAGCTTTTTCTCCTTCAACAGATGGAATAGCTTGTCCACGACTTCCTCCACCAGCTCACTCAAGATAAAGGTCGTCTTGCGGAGCTTGAGGGTTCCAGATTCCAATTTAGCGAGGTCCAGCATATCCTTGACCAATCGCTCCATTTTGTCCGCTTCCTCTACAATGACTTTCATATAATGATCCTGCTTCCCGGCGCTAACTCCATCTTGTAGTCCTTCTGCGAAGCCTTTAATGATACTCAACGGGGTTTTTAGCTCATGAGAAGCGTTGGCAAAAAAGTCTTGTTGCACAGCCTCCATCCTCTGTTTCTGTTCCATGTCCTCGACCAATTGTTGATTGACCTCCTGAAGCTCGCGCAAAGCCGTGTCCAGGTTCTGGGACAGGGTATACATGCTGTAGGACAGGCTGCCCAGCTCATCATTCTGCCGGATTGGTGTATGGGCTGTAAAATCGAGCTTAGCCATTCGCTTGGCGGTATTATTCAAAGCAATGAGCGGACGGGTCACCATCCGGGAATAGAACAGGGACAAAATCAGAATGAGTGCAAATCCCCCGATCCCTAGGTACAGATAAAACCAGCGCAGAGCTTCATTCGTCTCACTAATTTCCTGCAACGATGTCACTGTGAACAGGAGGTCGATCTCGCCTGTGTCCTGACGAACAGGATGGACTATGACTGCATTACGTACCCCTGTCCAAGGTTCCGTCCAATCTTCCTCCAACACTTCGAAATTCTTAAGTTTCTCCAGATGCGCCTGTGATAAAGGGAACCATTCCTCCAGCGCACCAAACAGTAATCCTTGTCGCTGACTCCATGTTTTCAGATCTGGCAGTGCAATCTCTGTCACCGTACCGGATAACCTTACACTGTCATCTGTGCCAGCCGCTTGCGATGTCGTTCCTATATTTTTGAAACCAGGCTTCTGAATGCCTAATGGATATATTAAGTTGGGGGAAGTGATGCCGTCAGTCCCCAATACCTCACCTTCAACCGTTACCGTATCACCGGGCTGAATCCGGGCAGCTCTCAACTCATCTCCGTACTCGCTCATAAACAGAGACAGCGATATCTTAACAACTTTACCATCTGCTGTTCTGAGACTGATATGAAACGCATCATCCAGCTTTACTTTGCCGTCTAGGGTAACAATCGCCAACTGGTTCTTATTCTGAAGCATAAAGCGAGCTGCCTCTCGCGAAACCCTGCCCGATCCCCAAGCCTCCTGGACATAACTTTGACCGAAGCTTTTCAAACGACTTTCCACACGACCAATCTTCTGTTGCTGATAAAAATTTTCAAAAAACAGAAATTGACTTAAAATCACCATACCGTAAAAACACAGGAAAAACACAACCGTCATAATGAACAACTTAAAGGTAACTCCCCGTTTGTTCATTCTTCCTCCTCAAACCTGTAGCCTGTACCAAAAACCGTGCGGATATGGCGTGATTCACGGCCTAGCTTACTTCTCAGCTTTTTGATATGAGTATCGACAACCCGTGTGTCTCCTTCAAAGTCGATGCCCCACACCCGGTTCAGTATCACATCCCGTGAAATGACTATGCCTTTATTATGTATAAGCAGCCGCAGCAACTCATACTCCTTGGGCGTCAGCTCGACTTCCGCCTGATCCACCTCAAGTCGATGAGCCATCGTATTGAGAATGGCAGTGCCGAATCGCAAAATATGCAACTCCGGCTGTACATGTCCTTCCACTCGCTTCATCAGCGCGTTTGCGCGGGCGATCAACACCTTGGGGCTAAAAGGTTTGGTAACATAATCATCGGCTCCCAGTTCAAAGCCTAATATTTTATCATCATCACCGGATTTGGCTGTCAACAAAATGATCGGCACACCTGAACGGCTGCGTACCTGGCGGCACACCTCCCAACCATCCAGCTCCGGCATCATAATATCGAGTATAATCAGGTCCGGCTGCACCGAATCAAACCAGATTAGTGCATCTTTTCCATTACCTGCTTCATAGACTTCCCAATTATTTTGTTTAAAATAATCAGCAATAACTTCACGAATACGTATTTCATCCTCCACGAGAAGAACCCTTTTCTTCAATCGACTTCCCTCTTTCGTCATTCTAGGACACCAGCATATCAAAGACATGTGTACTTTATGTGTTCTTGATACCTCTTATCAGCAGAACTTCTCATCAGCAAATTCGACCTTGGATTAGGGCAAATTTGTCTTGGCTCAGACCATCTCATCTCCTGTGATCCTACCCTATAATAAGAAGAGATACAAAAAGCTTGAACAGGAGGGTAATACATGAGTAATCAAACCATTCAGTGGTTTTCCACTTCTAAAGCTAAAGCTTGGCAATCCCAAGCTCATCATCTTACCGATACCCAAGATAGTGCCAACCTAACCCTTACGGGAGAAACACATCAGCTTGTCGAAGGTTTTGGTGGCTGTTTTAATGAATTGGGTTATGTAGCCATGAACCATTTGGAAAAGGACGAACGAGATCGGGTGCTTCATTCTCTCTTTCATCCAGAGGGCGAGCACAAATTTGCAATATGCCGACTTCCTATTGGAGCGAGTGACTACGCGCTGGAGTGGTACAGCCAC
>NZ_WUDQ01000960.1:0-792 GCF_009827695.1 Paenibacillus sp. OT2-17
GGCGGTAGCTGAAGCAGCGCTCGTCGGAATAGGTGTCGATGCCGAGGTCGTCGATCATCAGCACGCCGGCGTTCTCCAGCCGCATCCGGATGAAGCCGGCGAGATCGAACATCGCGTGGCCGTCGCGCTCGCTGGGCATGAAGAACATGCCGTTCTCGGCATCGGCCTCGATGAAGCGCGTGACGAATTCGCCGCCGACCTCGTAGGATTGCTTGCGGATCAGCGGGCCGATCGCGGCGACGATGCTGCCGCGCTCGGCGCCGAGCTTCTCCATCGCATCGATGGTCGTCTCCAGCACGCCGGTCAGCGCGCCCTTCCAGCCGGCATGCGCCGCGCCGATTACCCGCGCATTGGGGTCGACGAACAGGATCGGGCCGCAGTCGGCTGTTGTGACCGATATCGCGAGCCCCTCGGTACGGGTGACGAGCGCGTCCGCCTTGGGGCGCGGCGCGCCGTTCCACGGGCGATCCACGACGACAACGTCGGGCGAGTGCACCTGATGCACGCTGATCAGATGATCGAACGGCACGCCGAGCTGCTCGGCCATCCGCCGCCGGTTCTCCGCGACCTTGGCCGGATCGTCGCGCGAGCCGAGCCCGCCATTGAGGCCGGCATAGATGCCCTCGGAGACGCCGCCCTCGCGCGAGAAGAAGGCGTGGCGCAGGCCAGGAATGGCCGACAGCAGCGGAGATCCCAGTGTCATTGTTCGGTCTCGTCAGGCTGATCGCTGAGGCCGGCGATCGAGGTGAGGTGCGGGTCGGAGATGGCCATGACCTTGAACATCGAGCCCAT
>NZ_WUDQ01000961.1:0-792 GCF_009827695.1 Paenibacillus sp. OT2-17
CGCCACGGGGTTCCGGGTTTGAGATATGCAGCACCGACACCTTTGGGGCCATACACTTTATGGCTCGATACAGAGAGTGCATCTACTCCCATGGCTTCTACATCTACGAGAATATTCCCAAATGTCTGTACTGCATCACTGTGCAGCAAAATACCCCGTTCGCGTAGCAGGGGAGATAAGGCAGCAAGGTCCTGAATCAGTCCCGTTTCCGAATTGGCGTGTTGTACGGAGACAAGTCCAGTGTTTTCTCTCAGGTGAGGTAAAAGAGCTTCGCGAGTCATTCGTCCTTCCTGATCCGGTTGCACAATGGTCAGTTCATAGCCCTGACGTTCCAGCAAAGTAGCAAGGTTGTACATCGAGTGATGTTCCAAAGCGCTCATGATCCAATGCTTTTTATGCGGCGGCAACCCGTTCAGGATTGATTGCACAATCAACATATTGGATTCTGTTCCCCCGGTTGTAAAATAGATGCCTTCCTTTTGCCCGCCAATCATATTTGCTATTCGTTGCCTGCTGTAATCCAGCGTGTAGGCTGCTTGACCGCCCGCATCATGGAGGCTGCTGGCATTTCCGAACATTTCCTTATTTAATACGTTATACATATTTAGAGCTTCGTCACACATAGGTGTGGAAGCGGCATAGTCCAGATAAATCACAGCAATTCCTCCCTGCTCAAAAATAATTCCATTCAAAAACTCTTGAGATTATTGTAGGCATGTGTAAATATAAGTGTCAAGACACTTGTAAATATGTATGTACACAAAGCGGTTATCTGTTCGTGAGAGCGGGAAC
>NZ_WUDQ01000962.1:0-790 GCF_009827695.1 Paenibacillus sp. OT2-17
AAGGCTTCAAAATGACGGCTGGCAAGCTTGTGCAAGTATCTAGAGAACAGGCAGAACGGCATTATGTGGAGCATGTGGGCAAGCCTTTTTTTGAAGAGCTTGTGGGTTTTATCACATCAAGTCCTGTGTTTGCTATGGTATGGGAAGGGGATAACATCGTTACGCTTTCCCGCTTGTTGATTGGTAAAACACAAGTAACTGAAGCTCTTCCGGGCACAATTCGTGGAGACTTTGCAGCACATACACCGTTTAACCTCATTCATGGTTCAGATTCACCGGAGAGCGCAGAGCGCGAGATTGCAAATTTTTTCATGCCGGAAGAATCCGTTCGGTATGAAAAAAGTGTGGCGACCTGGATGTAAGTTAAATTACGTATGAAGAAGGATGGTAGCATGACGGATATGGAACTGGGTCAGACGGACCCCGATTACACAGCGTTTATCCGCAAAATCAAGGACAGCACAGGTATTGATCTTGCACAATACAAAGAAGCACAGATGAAAAGGCGGTTAACTACGCTTCGCAACAAAAACGGGTTTCCCAGTTTTGTTTCTTTTTATGATGCCATGATGAAGGAAAAACCTCTATTCTATGAATTTCTGGATCGAATGACGATCAATGTTTCGGAATTTTGGCGAAATCCCAATCGGTGGGAAGTGCTGCGGGATACAATCTTGCCACAGCTGCTTGTGGGGAAGCAGAAGATTAAGCTGTGGAGTGCGGCCTGCTCGACTGGTGAAGAGCCTTATAGTCTGGCTATGGTTCTCGACGGTAAAGGGAGTTTAGGTAA
>NZ_WUDQ01000963.1:0-786 GCF_009827695.1 Paenibacillus sp. OT2-17
GCATCATGTTTGAAGCTGTGACGGACGGAATCATCCAGGCACATGCTATGTATCGTTTCTTTCCAGCGCAGTCTCAAGGAAATCAAATTCTGATCTATGATCCGTCGGATGTGAGCAAGGTACTGCACACATTTACATTCCCGCGCCAGCAGGTAGAGCCTTATCTATGTCTGGCTGATTTCTTGAAATCAGTGGAATCCGGGGTTATGGACTATGTAGGTTTCATGGTCGTTACAGCTGGTCATGGGATTCAGCAGATATCTACCCAGTGGAAAGATAAAGGAGATTATCTGCGCTCGCATGCACTTCAAGCGGTAGCACTCGAAGTAGCAGAAGGGTTAGCGGAACGGCTTCACCATATTATCAGGGATAGCTGGGGGTTCCCAGACCCTGCCGATATGACAATGAAACAACGACACGGTGCCAGATATCAAGGCATACGGGTATCCTTTGGCTATCCGGCATGTCCAGATCTGGAGGATCAGGGGCCGTTGTTCCAGTTGTTAAAACCTGAGGATATTGGCGTTGAGCTGACGGAAGGGTTTATGATGGAACCGGAGGCTTCTGTATCAGCCATGGTGTTCAGCCACCCTCAGGCGCAGTATTTTAACGTCGAAAAGGTTTAACACCTTTATCAGATAGGATAGCAAATACCCTCCGAGCTTCGGAGGTTTTTTGCTGGTCAGCAGGAAGAAGGTTAATGTTATGGAATTTTATTTTCTCGGTACAAATGCAGGGGTGCCTACGATTCAGCGAAATGTAACGTCCATCGCTCTTCGTTTGCTG
>NZ_WUDQ01000964.1:0-781 GCF_009827695.1 Paenibacillus sp. OT2-17
GCAATATGATCGACGTGATCCAGCAGGATTATATACGCACAGCCCGTGCAAAGGGCTTAAAGGAAAGAAAGGTACTTTTTACGCACGCATTGAGAAATGCATTGCTGCCTGCCATTACGCTCGTTGGCTTCGAATTACCTGCGCTGTTTGGCGGGTCCCTGATTATTGAAAAGATTTTTAATTGGCCAGGAATCGGTCAGTTGTACATGCAATCCTTTTCGCTCCGGGATTATCCACTACTTATGGGCTTTACGATGCTAATTGCCATATTGAGCGTTATCGGAACACTGTTGTCCGATATTTTGTATCGCATCGCGGACCCGCGTGTGAAAGTGTAAGAAGGGGGCTAAGGAATGTCATCCGTGAGCAGTAATTTGAGCAAGAGCAGCGGCAGACTGCGAACAACTGTTAAATCTTCAATGTGGCAGCAAGCGCTCCGGCAGCTGTTCAGAAACAAGCTTGCTATGGCTGGTCTGCTTGTCGTGGTATTTATGTTTTTGCTCTGTTTTATCGGTCCGCTATTTTCTCCTTATTCCGATAATAAAACAAATATATTAATGATGAACAAGGCGCCAAATATCCATCACTGGTTAGGAACAGACAAGCTGGGGCGGGATGTGTTGACACGTGTGATGCAAGCAGGTCAAATTTCTCTTACCGTGGGTTTGGCTTCAATGGTATTGTCAGTCTTTTTGGGGGCTACGCTGGGGGTCATATCCGCATATTTTCGCGGGATTGCAGATCAGATTATTATGCGCGTTGCTGATTTGCTGCTGACGAT
>NZ_WUDQ01000965.1:0-780 GCF_009827695.1 Paenibacillus sp. OT2-17
CTTGCCTGCCAACTGTTTATGAATCGGAACCGATATCGCATATTGATTGTTCTCGCACATAATGATGACTGGCAGCTTCTGTACACCAGCAAAGTTACAGCCTTCGTGAAAATCTCCCTGATTGCTGGAGCCTTCCCCAAACGTAACAAACGAAACAAAATCCTTTTTCTGCATTTTGGCAGCCAAAGCTACACCTACTGCATGCGGAACCTGTGTCGTTACTGGGCTGGAGCCTGTCACAATACGCAGCCGTTTACTACCAAAATGTCCTGGCATCTGGCGACCGCCGCTATTGGGATCATCTGCCTTGGCAAATGCCGACAGCATTAGTTCGCGCGGCGTCATTCCTACCGCAAGCACGAATCCATAATCCCGATAATAGGGAAGAAAATAGTCCTTTTCCCGGTCAAGGCCGAAAGCTGCACCTACTTGTGCCGCCTCCTGTCCAATGCCAGAAACGTGGAAATTAATTTTCCCTGCCCGTTGCAGGAGCATGTTGCGCTCGTCAAATCTTCTTGCGAGCAACATATATCTGTACATATCAATAACTTGTCCGTGAGTAAGTCCCAGCTGTTCATGTCTGAAGCCAGCGTCTACAGCGCCTTTAGAACTCATTGAGGCACCTCCTTAAGTGTCAAACATCCTACTTCCAGTACCTAGTACCATCTTGTCTTAAAACCTGGTACTAAACTCTGGCTAACCCCATTATAATCCTTTTCTCCCCAAAAAGAAAAGCACCGATTTATTTGAAACGTTTATATGCCAATCGCCTGTCCATCA
>NZ_WUDQ01000966.1:0-779 GCF_009827695.1 Paenibacillus sp. OT2-17
GGCAATATTTTTCGAGGGTTGATAGCCAACGCGCAGCAACAACTGCTGAATAAATTGAAAGCGGATACAGGTATTATTGCGGCCGAAGCCTTTGATTTTGAAATGATCGACAAAGTCTATAAGCCTTATGACAATCTAACCTTACTGGTGTTGATGAGTGCTGACGGAAGATTTCACAAGAGCGTGGTCGCAAGCATCGTTGAGGGACTCGCAGCAGAGCAAAATCGTCCAGACGACTACCTCCGTCTGATTGAAATATTTGAGAATCCGTCCCTGCAGATGGCCAGCTTTACTGTCACGGAAAAAGGATACGCCCTGACCGGGCCCGACGGCAAGTATCTGGCTGTTGTGGAGAGGGATTTGACGAATGGTCCTGAACAACCGATGCATGTGATGAGCATAGCTACTTCGCTTGCCTATCGGCGTTACCTGAAGGGGCGGCATCCAATGACCTTTGTGAGCATGGATAATTGCTCCCATAACGGCGATCTGTTAAAGGATAGTATGATTGCTATCGCCAAGGAGTGGACTCGCAGAGGCCTGGTAGAGGAAGGATTTGCAGACTATCTGCATAATGAGGAGAAAATAACCTTCCCCCTGACCATGATTGACAAAATCACCCCCCGCCCTTCCTTGCAAGTACAGTCTGCTCTTCGGGAGCTGGGGTTAGCCGACATGGAGATGATCGTTACCTCAAGGCATACGTATACGGCTCCCTTTGTCAACGCTGAGGTTAGCGAGTATTTGGTCATTGAAGACAAGTTTACGAACGGGAGACC
>NZ_WUDQ01000967.1:0-776 GCF_009827695.1 Paenibacillus sp. OT2-17
TCCAGCTTTCCATACCGCCAATACGCCGACCAGCATGTCCACCGAACGCTCACTCAAAATGCCGACAATCGACTCGCGTCCAATGCCTTCATTCCGCAATCTACGCGCCAATTGGTTCGCACGCTCGTTCAGTTTCCGGTACGTAAGCTGCTGCTCCTCGTACACCACCGCCACGTGATCCGGCACAAGCTGTGCCTGTTCTTCCACAAAGGTATGGAATAAGGCTTCTGCTTCAACAGCAGCAACATCCGATACCCCCACATTTCCAAATCCATGGATGATTTGTGCTTTTTCCTCGGCAGGTACCATCTCCAAAGTTGCCAGTGGCTGTTGTGGATGCAGTGTAATTGCACGTACGAGTTCGGTAAAATGCTGCGCCAATCGCGCAATAGTCTCAGGCTTGTACAGCGCCGTGCTGTATTCCAGACTGCACAGAATACCTTCTGGCTGCTCTATTGCATCCAAGCTCAGATCAAATTTGGCCGTATTATTTTCCAGCGGATATGAATGTAAGGTCAGACCTTCCAGCTGGAACTCCTGTTGCTCCAATGTTTTCAACTCAAACATCGTGTCAAACAGCGCATTTCGGCTCGTATCCCGCGTCAAATTCAGCTTTTCAACCAGCTCTTCAAAAGGATAGTCCTGATGCTCATAAGCACTGAGCGCATGCTCCTTCACCTCTTGCAGATAATCCAGGAACGATTGGTCGCCAGACGGATAATTGCGGATTGCCAGCGTGTTGATGAAGACACCTACCAGGCTCTCCAGTTCCGTAT
>NZ_WUDQ01000968.1:0-768 GCF_009827695.1 Paenibacillus sp. OT2-17
CCATCTCCCCCTCAATGTGCATGGATGGCCCGTCCATGATTGGCATAATTAGCAATGAACGTTATATAAATTCACTAAACATATTTTTTAAGCGTTCAATCAACCCCTGCTTTTGCTCGCCTTCCGCAGCGGGACTACTGCTTTTGGTTCGGTTAGTCGGCTTCTTGGTACTTCCGCCACTGTTGCTAACGCTAGTCGATCTTCCGCGATAGTAACGAATAGCATTATGCAAGATTCCAACTCCGCTCGTGTAACCCGGATCCCTTACACCGATAAAATTAGGTACGGCGATCCTTACGGAAGCGGCCAGTTCGCTTTGTGCCACCTGAAGTACACCAGGCATGGAGACGGTGCCTCCGGTAAGTATATAACCTCCCGGAAGCTCTGTGTAACCCAAGCGCTTAACTTCCGCCTGAATGAGTTGAAAAATTTCCTGCACTCTCGGCTCAATAATAGCAGCCAAATCCTGCTGGTTGAACTCCTTATCCACGTTACTGCCGATACGCGTCACTTTAAAGACGACATCGGCTGCCGCATCATCATACCATGCGCAGCCGTACTTAAGCTTTACTTTTTCGGCTTGATCGGTAAGGGTTCTCAGTCCGTAGGCAATATCATTGGTTACAAATTCTCCACCAATCGGAAGTGTAGATGTGGCAACAATCGTTCCTTCCTGGAAAATGGCAACATTCGTAGAACCTGCACCAATATCCACCAGCACCGAACCCATCACCTTTTCATCCTTCGAAAGAGACAATTGTCCGGCTC
>NZ_WUDQ01000969.1:0-762 GCF_009827695.1 Paenibacillus sp. OT2-17
AAAGCATGGCAATCGTTCTGCAAGTGGCCGTGCTGGGAGCGCTGATGTCCTGGAGGCATTGGGAGTCAACATTCATTTGACGAGTGATCAGGCTAGGTCTTGTCTGGACCGAATCGGCATCTGCTTTTTATTCGCGCAGCTGTATCATCCGTCTATGAAGCATGCCGCCGCGCCGCGTCGCGAGCTGGGTGTACGGACGGTATTTAATATGCTTGGTCCATTGACGAATCCGGCTGGTGCGGATCGGCAGCTGTTGGGCATTTATGACGCCAACAAAACGGAAGTCATTGCCGAGGTATTGAACCAGCTCGGCTCCAAACGGGCCATGGTTGTCAGTAGTCCGGATGGGCTAGATGAAATTAGTATTTCAGCTGCGACACGAGTATCCGAGTTGAAGGACGGCAAGGTTCACACGTTCGAGCTTCATCCGTCGGATCTGGGCTTGCAGACGCATTCTCTCGATCAGGTGCTGGGTGGCGACGCACAGGTTAACGCAGATATCATACGACGAATTTTGAACGGAGAGCATGGAGCTTATCGGGATGTTGTGCTAGCGAATGCAGGAGCGTGCATTTATGTATCAGGGGCAGCAGACACCTTGACGGACGGAGTAGCACGAGCGGCAGAAGCCATTGACTCGGGACTGGCACTTTCCAAGCTGGATCAATTAATACAGGCAACGGGGGAATATCAATATGTATCTTGATAAAATTGTGGTGACGAAGCGACAAGAAGTGGAGCAGCTTAAGAAGCATTTTCAAA
>NZ_WUDQ01000096.1:0-10967 GCF_009827695.1 Paenibacillus sp. OT2-17
AGTCTGCAGGGATCGTTCCAGTGGATGTAAAGGCAATGGGCGTAGATATTTTGGTCGCGGGAGCACGCAAATATATGCTTGGAATTCCGGGCGTGGCTTTTCTTTATGTAAGTAAGGACCGAATAGACCGCTTCAAGCCCCGTCTTACAGGCTGGCTTGGGCAGGAGCCCGCTTCCCGGTTTGATATTGCTCACCCGGTTCCGGCGGCGGGAGCCCGACGCTTTGAGACGGGATTGCCTTCTTTCATTAGCATTTTTGCCGCCAATGCGGCCTTAAAGCTGCTGCTGGAGATTGGAGTCACGAGTATTCAGGCCTATATGAGTGAGTTGTTGGATTTTTCCGTTGAATATGGACGGCGCAAAGGGTTACACATACGTGTACCTTACAGGGGAGGCACATTACCAAGCCTGCTCGCTGTTGAAGTAGCCGACGTGTCGGCTGTGGAAAGGAATTTGAGAAGCCAAAATATGATCGTTTCAGCACGAAAGGATGTTATCCGTGTGGCTCCGCATTTTTACAATACGGCTGAGGAAGTCCGACGAGTCATAGATGAATTGGCAGGGCGATGTTGAACGAACGGCAAAAGCCTCTTCCGAGTGAATGGGAGTATAACATCCCTTTTTACACAGGAGAGGCTCTTTGGACGTTTAGAATTCTAATTATACGATCCGTTTGCGCAGCCAGCCGGAAATCAGATCCGTCAAAATGATCAGGACCACAATGCCGAGCAAGATAACGCCTACACGGTTCCAGTTGCGCATTTGGAGTGCAAACAGTAGCGGAGTACCGATACCACCTGCACCGACCAGACCGAGCGTGGTAGCGGAACGGATATTAATTTCAAAACGGTAAAGCGAATACGAAAGAAACTGTGGAATCACCTGCGGTAGCACGGCGAAGAAAATCACCTGCCAACGGTTGGCACCGCACGCGATCAAAGCCTCTTGAGGCCCGTGATCGACACTTTCGATCGTTTCCGAGAAAAGCTTCGCTAGCATGCCGATGGAATGAATGCCGAGGGCAAGCACACCCGCAAACGAACCGGGGCCAACGGCTTTGATAAATAGGATGGCGACGATCATTTCTGGAAAAACCCGGATGACACTAAGCACAAATTTCCCGCTACCCGATAAGGGACGCAGACGGGTCATATTGCTGGACGCCCAAAAGGCGAACGGAAGGCAGACAAATGCGGACACGAAGGTTCCGAGCACTGAAATGACCAGCGTATCCAGCAACCCGCGCAGTAAATCCTCTCCCTCAGGGATGTAGACGAACGACCAGTCGGGATGAAGGAAGCCGTCCAATATAGCGACAGAGACACTTTTAGCCGTTCCCTGTAATCCTTCAAACTGCATCCCGCGAAAAGCCCAAATATAAATGATGATTAGCAGAATAGCTATCGCCCATAGGCGCAGGCGGGAGCCAATAGGTCTGCGAAGCGTAGGATCATTCATAATAATTTCCTCCGTAGCAGGTTACTGCCGTAATCAATCGCAAGGACGATGACGAGGGTCAGTAGAATAATGATGCTTGCCCGATCATATCGGAATAGCCCCAGAGAACGGTCAAGCAACAGACCGATACCACCAGCGCCGACCAGGCCCAGAACGGAAGCCGCGCGCACATTAACCTCAAAGGTATACAGCAAGTACGACACAAAGTAAGGAAGAGCCTGCGGAACCACACCAAAGGCGATGATTTGAATGCGGCTCGCGCCAACAGCGGTCATGGCTTCCAGCGGCCCGGGATCAATGGCTTCAATCGCCTCAAAGGTCAGCTTGGCTATGATGCCAAAGGAGAAGAAGAGCAGGGCGAGCATCCCTGCAAACGGCCCGATGCCGAACACCGCCACAAAGATTGAGGCAAACAGCAAATCAGGAATTGTCCGTACTAGGTTCAGGATCGTGCGCATTGGCAGCGAAATCAGTTTGCGCGGCATCACATTATAGGCACACAGCAACGCGACAGGGATCGCCAATATGGCTCCCAGTGTCGTGCCAACAATGGCGATCTGGATCGTTTCCAGCATCGGTTTCCAGATGGTAGGCAGATAGCTCCAGTCGGGTGGAAACATTTCGCCCAACAATTTGCCCATCTCCGGCAAGCCGATGATCAACTGGTAAGGTGTGGCATCCGTATGAATGGAGCAGGCTACCAGCACTACGATAAAAATCATCCAGGTGGCATAACGCTTGTAACGTCCTGGCAAAGGTGGCCCTGCTGGCGGCTTGCTTGGCTGCGGCGGTCCAGCATGCGGTGACGGTTGCGTCGAAGAGAGCGGCTGGGCAGTGGAGCCGGGCTTCATGATCCCACTCCCAGCAGCTCATCATGCTTGATGGCCCGGCCGTAGATCTCCGCAAAGGCCTCATCCGTAGCCTCCTCCGGTGTGCCGTCAAAGACCACTTCTCCGGCGCGCAATCCGATGATCCGCGTTGCATATTCGCGCGCGAGATCAATGAAATGCAGATTGACGATGGTCGTAATCTGCATTTCACGGTTGATGCGCTGGAGGTCATCCATGACCTGGCGGGTGGTCAGCGGGTCCAGCGATGCGACAGGCTCGTCCGCCAGAATGATTTTAGCCTCCTGCGCCAGGGCGCGGGCGATGGATACGCGCTGCTGTTGGCCACCGGACAGTTCATCTGCCCGGCTGTAAGCTTTTTCGCGGATGTTCACGCGCTCCAGCGCTGTTAGTGCCAGTTCGATATCCTCCTTCGGGAAGAGACCGAGAATGGTCCGCAGCGTCGAATGATAGCCGACGCGGCCGGAAAGTACATTGCGGAGCACTGTCGAACGCTTAACCAGATTGAAGCTTTGAAAGATCATGCCGATATCACGGCGAATGCGCCGCAACTCGCTGCTTCCAGCAGACGTGACGGACCTGCCACCCACGACAATGTCGCCGGACGTAATGTCATGCAGTCGGTTAATGGAACGCAGCAGGGTAGACTTACCTGCACCGGATAAGCCGACGATGACGACCATTTCTCCCTCCTGAATCGTCAAATTAATATGGTTCAACCCTTTGGTGCCGTTCGGGTATGTTTTCGATACGTTACGGAATTCGATCATATGCTCCCAACTTTCTCCCCCGATGGGGTGGAATGAAAACAACACCGCCATGAATACATGGACGGTGCTGCCCTGTCATTCGTAAAGCCTGTTTCGTAGCTGTTACTTCATTAAAGTACCTTGTTTGCTCCCATTACTTAACCGCTTGACCAACGGCTTCGGCGTATTCACGCACGGAGTCGAAGTTTTTATCGTCGCCCTTTTCATAACCTACATGGGTGTAAATCTCTTTAATGATTTCGCCGCCTGCAGGATCTTTGGCGATGTCAATAAAGGCTTGGCTGATCTTGTCTCTCCACGCTTGATCCATATCAGAACGTACGCTGACGGTGTCATTTGGAATTTTAGCTGTGTAATGAATGACGCGAGTTTTTTCAAATACATCCGGGATTTCCTTCTTCACCGTGTTACGTGCATCCTGGAAAACAGCTACCGCATCAACTTGACCGTTCAGCAGCGCCAGAATAGCAGCATCGTGGCCTTTGATTGTCACACCCTGCACATCCGTGTCCGGGTCCACGCCAGCTTTTTTCAGCTCTGCTGCAGGGTACACGTAGCCTGCGGAGGAGGTTACATTTTGCCAGCCAACCTTCTTGCCTTTCAGATCAGCTAAGCTTTGAATCGGAGAATCCTTTTTCACCACGATCATTGCTTTATAAAAGTTTACTTTTTCAGTCGTGTCCTTGCCTGTAGCATCTTCAATTCCGTAGCGTTGAGCTTGCAACAGCAAGTCGGCTGCTTTACGGTTATCGTGGGCCAGTACATAAGCATTCGGCGGAAGGAATCCTACATCTACCTGTTTGGAAGACATGGCTTCCACAATCGTATTGTAGTCAGGAGATACAGTTACTTTCACCGGGATTCCAAGCTTGTCACCCAGTAGATTTTCGAGCGGTTTGGCTTTGGCTTCGAGCGTATCTGCATTTTGAGAAGGAACGAACTGTACCTTTAACTCCTTAGGAACATAGGCTGTGCTTTCGTTTTTAGAGCCATCTGTACCCGGAGTGGACGCGCTGTTGTTATTGCTTGCATTGGAGCCACAAGCGGCTAGACCCGCTGCCAGTGTGAAAGTCATGCACAAGGTCAGTGCTTTTTTGAACAAAATAATTTCCCCCTAAACATAGTGATAACGATAATAAAAAAACCTGTAAATGCTGTGACAAACCAAATCTTAACAGCTAGTCCCGTAGCTAGGGTAAAAACCACTCCTGACTTTGGTAAAAATGATGTAAAATTTATCGTATGCTTAAAACCATTTTCTGGATTTATGCAAAATGCTTGTTTTAACATTCTCTTAACAGTGCTCTGTTAGACTTGTTCAAGCTCTATGACCGAAGCTGAGGGAGAGAACAAGATTGGATATTTTGGATATTAACGAAAAGGCAGACCAGGACAATGTAAGCCTTATGAGAGTGAAATTCCGCATTATGGTTACAACCGATTTGCATGTCAGCTTGTGGAATTACGATTATTATACGGATCAGGAGACGCTGCATTACGGTCTGGCGCAAACAGCCAGCTTGATTCAAATAGCCCGGGCGGAGGTACCCAATCACCTGCTGCTGGATAACGGAGATGTGATTCAGGGGAATCCAATGGGAGATTATGCTGTACAGCGAATCCAACAGGACCCAAGCGCGGTGCATCCCGCCTATAAAGCCATGAATCTGCTTGGGTATGAGGCAGGCAATATCGGGAATCATGAATTTAATTACGGACTGGAATACTTGCAGACTTGCCTTCGAGGAGCGCAATTTCCTTATGTGAATGCCAACATTTATATAGCGGGAGAACAAGAACGAAATTACTTTACACCTTATCTATTGCTGGATAAGACGGTAGAGGATGAAGCAGGTGGTAAGCATCTGTTGAAGGTGGGAGTCATCGGCTTTGTCCCTCCGCAAATTATGCAATGGGACAAGGCGTGGCTGGAGGGGAAAATCATCGTCAAAGATATGCTGGAAACGGCAAGACGGTTTATTCCACAAATGAAGGCGGCGGGAGCCGATCTCATCATTGCTATGCCCCATGCAGGCTTTGAGGATATTCCCGAAACGCTTGATATGGAAAATGCGGTGCTGCATCTTAGCAGGGTGGAAGGGATCGATGCCATTGTGTTTGGTCATGCACATAAAGTATTTCCCGGACCTTCGTTTATGGGGAAAACAGGTGTTGATGTAAAGCGAGGTACCATCCACGATATCCCAGCAGTGGAGCCGGGCTTTTGGGGGGATCATCTGGGTATCATTGATCTGGAGCTGACCTTTAGTGGAGAGAAGTGGCAAGTGGCTGCATCTGCTGCCGAGGTACGCCCGGTGTATGATCCGATACGCAAGGAGGCGCTGGTACAACCGGATACTGCCATTCAGCTGGCGGTAGCAGAAGAGCACGCCGGAACACTGGAGTATATTCGTGCACCTGTAGGTCAGACGACGGTGGCGGTGAACAGCTTTTTTGCTCAGGTGATGGATGATGCTTCGGTTCAGCTGGTGAATGATGCGCAAATGTGGTATGTGAAGCAGCAGATGCAAGGGAGCGAGCACGAAGGATTGCCCGTTCTGTCGGCAGCAGCTCCTTTTAAAACAGGTGGCAGATATGGCCCATCGTACTATACCCATATTCCGGCGGGGACGTTGGCGATCAAGCATATCGCCGATCTGTACAATTTTCCGAATACGTTGCATGTCGTTCGGCTGAGCGGAACGGAAATCCGGGAATGGCTGGAGTGGTCTGCTGGACAATTCCGGCAAATTGATCCTTCAGCAGAACAAGAGCAAGAGCTGATTAATTCTGATTTTCCAAGCTTTAATTTCGATATCATCGACGGCATCAGGTATCAGATTGATGTAACACAGCCAGCCAGATATGATGCTGACGGGGGCCTAAAGGACCCAGATGCACACAGAATCATTCAGATGTCTTTTGATGACGAACCGATGGATATGCAGCGAAATTATCTGGTTGTTACGAATAACTATCGCGCGTTTTCCTCTGCGCTGGTCAATCCGGGTGGAGAGCGAATTATACTTGCTTCACCGGATGAGAACCGTCATGTGCTGACTGAATACGTGCGGCATATGAAGACGTTGACGCCAAAAGCTGATGGCCATTGGTCCCTCGCCCCATGGTCAGGGCGTCCGCATGTGACCTTCCTGACCTCACCGCAAGCAACGGATGCCGCTAATGCCTATTCGGAGTTGCTTTATGAAGGGTTAACGGTAGAGGGATACGCTAAGTTTGCCCTCGATTTCGGACGTTCACGGTAAAACTGCTAACTTGTTTTTGTCCTATAAGTCCACAGCATCAAAATAATAGAAAAAGACTGTCCCACAGAGGACGGTCTTTTTTCATAAAACAGTTTTAAAATCGTACAAAATTCGTGATTTTATATGTCCTGAGTCGTATTTAAAGTTATTGACCTCTCGTATAAATAGACATATACTTTGATTAAACAAATTTTGGTTTAAAAGGTAATGAAAAAGTCACCATCATTCGTTTGAGGGGGTGTCCCTTTGGAAAAAAACACCACGATCCGCGCAGAAATAGAAAAGTATATTCAAAGTGAAGGCATTTCAATGCAATGTTTTGCAGATGCTTCCAAGGTAAATCCGGGTACACTTAGCGGTATACTTAACCGGAACCCACCACGGCCGATCTCAGTCAATCAGCTGGATTTGATTACCGAGGCCATGGGATTGGAAGAAGGATCTTTGTTCGAGATGTATGTTGATGAATGTTTTATTCATTCCTTACCACACTGGAGAAGGTTGCGTCCGTTTCTCCTGCGTTGCTCAGAGTTGAACAAGCTGGAGTGTATACGCAGTGTACTTGGCTATTTGATGGACGATTTATCGAACGTTCCTGCTATTTTTGAGACCGCAGAAGCGATGTTTGAGGATGGCAGACATGAAGCTTCCATGCTTCTGTATGATTGTGTCATCGAGAGTGAAAAGTATACCCACTCTGAACGATTGGCGATCAGCTATTTCCGTATATTCCAGATTCAGATTAAGGATAACCAACGGAACTTGAAGGCTGCTGTACAATTCCATTTGTACCGTAGTCGTCTACCGGAAATTTACGCACTGGAAGGCTTACATATGCTATCTCAAGTGTTTGCTTTAAAAATGCAATGGTCCGAGATGGAAATGTATGCGGACGAGCTAAGAGAGCTGGCGCAGGCATTGTATCGCAATCGGAACCGTTTTGGAGATGAGCACCTGGAGCTACTTAAGCCGCTCGTTTATTACTATGCTCAGGGGCATCTGCTCAAGGCCAGTTGCTATGAGTTTCAGGGCAGATATGAGGAATCCAAGCAATGGATTGAGGGTTATGCAGATTTGAGCTGGTTTGAGGGTTTAGACGAGGAAGGCTGGAAAGTGGTCAACCTACATCGTGTATATGCGCAGGGCAACCGACTTTGTATTGAAATTAAAATGGGCAACACTTCTGCAATCTATGAATATATTACTTACCTACGTGAGCATCCGGATGAGACACTGGAAGGCTTGAACACCTTGCTCGAATCGGCGAACCGGTTCGGTTATTTCGTGGATGCCGAACTGGGACTGTTTAGTCAGCAACTCAAGAGTTTCTGGGAGCTTGCACCGGAACGATGGGACACTCATTATCGCAAGCACTTTAATGCATTTCGCTTTGCATCCTTTTGTAAGGTGTTTGCAGAATATTATTTCCGAAAAGGCGATTACCCCGAGGGAGTGGGACAAACACTGCATTGCTTGCAACTGTCTGTCGATAATAGCTATACCGAACATATCATTGGTTGTATGGCTTTATTTGAGCAGCACCGGAATTTTGCTACACCGGAACAGCAGCAGTTGTATCAGAGTCTGTGCTTGGGCGTACGTGCAAATGAAAAGAATCATGCCTATGATCACAGTACTGGTGGGTATTTCTAATTCTAAATTCCATTCGAATTCTTCATATAACACGTTATTGCGAGGATGTTCCTGTTTCAAAAGGGGATGTTCTCGTTTTTTAGCTACTGTCGTCGCCTGTGACTTTTAGCATAGAGAGGACCGTTTTGCGCGTTGACAAGTTTCGCGAGCGGGATTAGGATAAATGCAGCACAGAAAGTGAAGGAGAGCATGTACAAATGACGATTCCCAAAACATTAACGATAGCCGGCTCCGACACAAGCGGTGGAGCGGGTATTCAGGCAGACCTGAAAACCTTTCAGGAGCTTGGCGTATATGGCATGACCGTATTGACAACCGTAGTAGCGATGGGTCCTAAAACCTGGGATCATCTTGTATATCCTGTTGCGTTGGATGTGGTAGAAGCGCAGCTGCGTACTGTATTGGAAGGTATCGGTTTTGATGCGATGAAAACAGGTATGCTTGGTTCCGTTGAAATTATCGAGCTGGTAGCCAGCCATTTGAAAAAGCATGATCTGAAGCGGATCGTAATTGACCCGGTCATGGTCTGCAAAGGCACGGATGAAGTGCTCCAGCCGGAAAATACAGAGGCGATGCTGGAATTGTTGATTCCTGGCGCTGACCTGGTAACACCGAACTTGTTCGAGGCTTCGCAACTGGCGAAGAATGGACCGATCACGACACTGGAGCAGATGCAGGAAGCGGCTGCGATTATCCATGAGCGTGGAGCTAAGCATGTACTAATCAAGGACCGTGGCAAAATTCGCGCAGGTAAAGCGATGGATCTGCTATATGACGGAATCACTTTTGACTGGTTTGAAGCCGATGTTGTAAAAACAAACTTTACCCACGGTGCAGGCTGCACCACTTCGGCAGCGGTAACGGCTGGTTTGGCTCAAGGGCTGACTGTACGTGAAGCAGTGGATCAGGCCAAGAGATTCATTACACAGGCCATTGAAGGTAGCTTCAAGCTGAATGAATTCGTCGGTCCAACCCTGCATGCGGCACATCGTTTGCAAAATCAATAAAGCATAAAGGTCTGCGATCTTAGAAAGACTTATAAATCTCCATCAGGCTGAATATATATTAGATTGTTTTAGACCATGACTTTTTTGATATATAGAGTTAGATGAGGCTCAAGAGCCGCAATACATGGTATTGCGGCTCTTGAGGTTGTATTTTTTTGGAATTATAGCTTCCAGTTTGGTCTAAGCGTACTGTATAATAGGCATCAGATTTATTATATTTAAGGAGGAACCGAAGCAATGACCTTATTCAGCCAAATGGCTTACAGCCGACCAGAGCAACCTGAAATTGAACAGCGGTTTAAAACGCTGTTGCAGCAGTTTCGTGAAGCGGACAGCGTAGAACGTCAAAATGAAGTGATTCATGCGATTAACAAGCTGCGCAGTAACGTGGAAACGCAATTGCAATTGGTGGAAGTTCGGCACTCCATTAATACGGAGGACGCCTTTTACAAAGCGGAGCAAGAGTACGCTGATGATTTCATGCCGGTTATTCAGGAGTATGTAACCGATTACTACCGGGCATTGGTGGATTCTCCATTCCGAACCGAGTTGGAGAGTCAATGGGGCAGCCAGCTTTTCAGTATTGCCGAGGTAGCACTCAAGTCGTTCCATCCGGATATTATTGAGGATTTGCAGCAGGAAAATAAGCTGACCTCGGAATATGCTCAATTGATTGCTTCAGCGAAGATCCCGTTCGAGGGAGAAGAACGCACATTGTCGCAGCTCCTGCCTTTTGAAATGGCTACCAACCGGGAGACGCGCAAACAGGCCTCCGAGGCTAAATATCAATTTATGAGTGAGCATGAGGACGAGCTGGACCGGATTTATGATGAACTGGTGAAGGTGCGCACGCGCATGGCACACAAGCTGGGCTATGACAACTTCGTAGAATTGGGCTATGCTCGCTTGGGACGTACAGATTACAATGCCGAAATGGTAGCCAATTTCCGCGAGCAGGTGCTGAAGCACATCGTTCCTCTGGCAACCAAGCTGAAGGAACGCCAGCGCGAACGGATCGGAGTAGATCAGCTTCGCTATTATGACGAGGGCTTCAACTTCCTGTCAGGCAATCCTACGCCTAAAGGTGACCCGGAGTGGATCATTCGTAATGGAGCACGTATGTATGAGGAACTTTCAGCGGAAACACATGAATTTTTCAGCTTTATGATCGAACGTGGATTGATGGATTTGATCAGCAAAAAGGGCAAGCAAAGTGGAGGCTATTGTACATTTTTGAGTGAATATGGCACGCCGTTTATTTTCTCAAATTTCAATGGTACATCCGGTGACATCGACGTATTGACGCATGAAGCAGGTCATGCCTTCCAGGTCTATGAAAGCCGACATTTTGAAATTCCTGAGTACCATTGGCCAACCATGGAGGCGGCTGAGATCCACTCTATGAGCATGGAGTTTTTCGCATGGCCATGGATGAATCTGTTCTTCGAGGAAGATACGGACAAATATCACTTTGAACATCTATCCTCATCGTTGCTGTTCGTGCCTTACGGCGTAGCCGTGGACGAATTCCAGCATGCCGTATACGAACATCCAGACTGGACCCCGGCCGAACGTAAAAGCGCATGGCGCTCCATTGAACGTAAGTATAAACCGCATCTGGATTATGAAGGCAACGAGTATCTGGAGCAGGGCGGGTTTTGGCATAAACAGGGTCATATTTTTCAATCCCCGTTCTACTATATTGACTATACACTCGCGCAACTGTGCGCGTTCCAATTCTGGAAACGCATGAGTATCGATCGGACAGCTGCATGGGAAGATTATTTGAAGCTATGCCGTGCCGGAGGAAGTCGATCTTTTACCGGATTGGTTGAGTTGGCTGGACTAATCTCGCCGTTCCAAGATGGCTGTATCGCCTCTGTAATCGGAGAAATCGAAGCATGGCTGAACAGTGTGGATGATAAAAAGCTGTAAGCATAACTAAAAAGGGCATTTCGCTTACCTG
>NZ_WUDQ01000970.1:0-761 GCF_009827695.1 Paenibacillus sp. OT2-17
GACTTGGTTAGCACGTTCGTTCAACTCACGGTACGTGTACTCTCCAGTGTGTGAAGCAATAGCCGGACGATCAGGGTATTTTGAAGCCGCCTCCTCAAACATTCCATGAATAGTTTGGTGCTCAGGATATTTCACAACTGTATTATTTAAAGATTCGTGAGCAGCTCGATCCGCATCCGATAATATATCAATTGAATTCACAAGTGCATGGCTGTTGGTTAGCGCGCCACGCAAAAGGGTTTCAAAGTATTCTGCGTATCGGACAACCGTTGTTTCCAGCAAGAGTGATTGATCATAACGTATCTGTATTTGATAAGCTCCATTGTGTTCATTAACAGCCCAGTCCATAATACGGGATTCTACACCGCTGTCCGTAGGCAGATTTGCCGAAAATGAAGTATCGGCTTGTGGTTCCGCAAGGTATGCATTAGGCTCACGGAGCATGTCCTGAAATAAGTCTGCTAGTTCATGAAAAGTCGTTTCCTTTTCGACTGTCAGCGAAGCTGTAAGCAGACCGGTTTGTGGCACAAATGTAGAAAAAGAAACTTCTTCTTCTGCGGATAGGCGATATACCCATGCAGTATATGCTGATAAGAGCAACGCTTGCTTGTCTTCCGCAGTTTTTTGCTGATTTAATTGTTCCGAGATGGACGCTTCTAACTCTACTTGATAAGTAGAGGATGTATGCTTGCGTTGTATACGTGCACAATCCAAGGGAACTAGGAATGGGGATGGGATTGTCTGTGTGCTGTTTTGTAGTA
>NZ_WUDQ01000971.1:0-757 GCF_009827695.1 Paenibacillus sp. OT2-17
GAATATGGCGCGGACGACATTCAAGTGCTCGAAGGGCTTGTGGCAGTTCGCAAACGGCCGGGCATGTACATCGGGAGCACCAGTTCTTCGGGGCTGCATCATTTGGTATGGGAAATTGTAGACAACGCGGTGGATGAACATCTCGCCAAGTTTTGCTCTCGCATTGATATTACAATGCATAAGGACGGTTCCGTTACAGTATCAGACAACGGGCGCGGTATTCCTACGGGAATGCACAAAACGGGAATTCCTACGCCTCAGGTTGTATTCACCATTTTGCACGCCGGAGGTAAGTTTGGCGGTTCGGGATATAAAAAGTCCGGGGGTCTGCACGGTGTAGGTGCGTCTGTAACGAACGCTCTTTCGGAATGGCTTGAAGTAGAAATTTACCGGGACGGCAAGATTCACCGTCAGCGGTTTGAATATTGGCAGGACAAGAAGGGCGTGGAGCATGTCGGGGAACCGACCACAGGCCTTGAAGTGCTGGGCAATACTAACAAGACGGGCTCGAAAATTACATTTAAACCGGATATTCGTGTTTTTCAGGCAGGCATTCATTTTAACTACGATACGTTGGCTGAGCGTCTTCAGGAAATTGCTTTTCTAAATTCGGGCCTTCGTATTCAACTTAAAGACGAAGGCGGCTAGCAAATGAAGCACAGCCTCTGGCAGATCGCCAAATCGGTCGACCAGTTCATCTTCCAGTTCGGAAGCCTCGTCAAAGGTGCTGACCGCTGCAACCTTTTTATAAATCTCA
>NZ_WUDQ01000972.1:0-757 GCF_009827695.1 Paenibacillus sp. OT2-17
GCGGCTTCATCTTGTAGGTCATCAGTATTCCTCGGAATTGGGGAGGGGGATGATTGCGATGCTATCGAATCGCGTGATGCTGTCGCCTTCGGTCCAGAGCGCGATGCGGCCTGGTTGCGACAGAGTTTTGTCGAAGCCGGTGAACATCCACGTCCCGTCGAGCGAAACGATGAATTGGTCGTCCTTGGCCCGAACCGTCAGGTCATGCCAGGTGTGCGAAGCGATATCCGCATCGACGGCGACGATCTCTTTGGATACGCCGTTGCTAACGAGCGAGAAAAGAACTCTGTCCCTCAGCGCATCTAATTGGACGAGGTAGTAGTTTTGTGGGCTGCTCAGCCGCACGGCGATGCCGCCACCTTGATCTGATCTGCCACCTGTTGCGTTGAGGCGAAGGCTGATCTCTGCATTTTTAAGCGACGCAGACTTGTAGATTGCGAGCGCGAAGTGGTCTTCGGCTGTTGGTCCACCAACCTGCTCAATAGCCATGCCGGCGCTGGCCGTTGCGTCCCGGACCACAGTCCAGGACCTTGGTTTGCCGTCGCCCGATGACGAAAATTCGAATTCAGCCGGCGGAGCACCGATCTCATTCTTTCCAATCTCGATTGTCGTCGCCGTGTCTTGAGCGCTTGTGCCTAATTCCGGCCACATCACGCACGCAACAGCCACGAGCGTGCCAAAAATGCACGCTCGCCTCCACGAGAACTCGCTCCTTGACGTCACTTCAGGCCCCGACGGCGCGCGCGGGCCAATTGTG
>NZ_WUDQ01000973.1:0-753 GCF_009827695.1 Paenibacillus sp. OT2-17
TTGAAGAGCTGGGGGCCGGGAAGGAGAGCATTCATTCTGTAAACGACATGCCATGGATCAATGTGGAGTGGCTGAAAAAGCTGGGACTTAAAATGCCAAAAACCACCGAGGATTTAAAAAAAGTTCTGCTCGCATTTAAAAATGACGACCCTAACGGAAATGGCCAGGCGGATGAAATCCCGCTGTCCTTTATACTCAATAACGGCAATGAGGACCTGAATTTTCTGTTTGGATCATTTGGTCTTGGGGACAACGGCGATCATACTGTAGTGACCAATGAGGGGAAAGTGGTCTTCACTGCCGATCAGGACGGTTATAAAGAGGGGATCAAATACCTTAATGAGCTTTATAAGCTGAACCTGATTGACGAAGAGTCATTCGAGCAGGATTACAATACGTATCTGGCCAAAGGACAGAATGAAAAATATGGTCTCTATTTTCAATGGGATAAGGCGAACATTTCAGGAGACAACGATAAATATGAATTGATGAATCCGCTCGCGGGGCCAAGCGGTGAAGTCAATGTGACCCGCACGAACAATCTCGGCTTTGACCGGGGGAGAATGGTGATTACCAGTGACAACAAAAATCTTGAGCTTACAGCAAAATGGATTGACCAACTGTATGAACCCATCCAGTCCGTACAGGACAACTGGGGCACCTACGGCGACAAAACTCAGCAGAACATTTTTGAATACGATGAAGCGAGTCATATGCTGAAGCATCTTCCGCTTAAGGGAACTGCGCCAGTCG
>NZ_WUDQ01000974.1:0-748 GCF_009827695.1 Paenibacillus sp. OT2-17
GAGCAGCGTCTCGGATACAAAAAGTTTTTGATTCTTGCGCTCGGCGTATTTTCGCTGGGAACGGGAATATGTATTTTTGCATGGAGTGATTCTGCCCTGATCGCAGCACGGGTGCTGGCTGGTCTGGGCGGTGGTGTTATTATGCCGCTGAGTATGACGATTATTTACAAAATTATGCCGCGTGAACAAATCGGTATGTCCCTTGGTATATGGGGGATCGCCGCAATGGCAGCGCCGGCTGTAGGGCCTACGCTCAGCGGATATTTAATTGAGTGGTTTAACTGGCGGTTCTTGTTTATTGTCAGTGTGCCAGTTGCTTTATTTGCAATTTTAATGGTTATTCTTCTAATCAAAGAACCGCCTAAAGTAGAGCCGAAGCCGTTTGATCTACCGGGCTTTTTGCTGGCCGCAACTTGTGCCGGAACACTTTTGTACGCACTGACAAACGGACAGCGTGATGGCTGGACTTCTTTTGGAATTGTATCCTTGCTGTTTGTTGCTTTCTGGGCACTTGTTTTTCTGATCTATGTAGAAAGCGGCAAGGATAATGCGGTAATTGAAATCTCATTATTCAAGAATTCAAAATATACGATTAGTGTCATTGCTTCCAGTCTGGTCATGATGGGGATGTACAGAGGAACGTTCCTAACACCGTTGTTTTTGCAAAATATCCAGCGTGTGTCACCGATTGATACCGGTATTATCCTCATTCCACAGGCCATTGCCATGGCGGCTATGATGCCTATTG
>NZ_WUDQ01000975.1:0-748 GCF_009827695.1 Paenibacillus sp. OT2-17
GTTAGCTACAATATGCCGGGCGCTTTGATTATTGAAGGTTCCTTGGATAAAACGCGACTGGAGCAAGCCTTCCGCCAGCTGATTGCCCGTCATGAAGCCCTGCGAACCCGATTCGACATGGTGGATGGCGAGGTGATTCAACGGATTGAATCGGGCGTCGCATTCAACGTGGAGCATGTGCAGGCAAGCGAAGAAGAGACCCAGCAGTACGCACAGGACTTTGTACGTGCATTTGATCTCGCACAAGCACCGTTGCTGCGGGTTCAGTTGGTGGAAACCGGACCGGAGCGTCACGTCATGCTCTATGACATGCATCATATTATTTCGGATGGTGTCACTGAAGGAATCATCGTGCAGGAGTTCTCTCAATTGTATGAAGGCAAGGAACTGCCGTCCCTGCGCATCCAGTACAAGGACTATGCCGTTTGGCAGCATGCCGATATGCAAAGTGAACGTCTTCGTGAGCAGGAAAGCTACTGGCTGAACACGATGGCTGGTGACATTCCGGCGCTGGATATGCCAACGGATTTTGCAAGACCTGCCGTACAGCGTCTAGAAGGAGCTCGATTGGAATTTGCGATCAGCCTGGAGGACAGCGAGCAGTTGAAACAGCTGGCCGCGCAAACCGGCTCTACCTTGTACATGGTGTTGCTGGCCGCGTATAGCACGCTCTTGCATAAATATTCAGGGCAGGAGGACATCATCGTCGGCACGCCGATTGCCGGAAGACCGCATGCGGAACTGGAGG
>NZ_WUDQ01000976.1:0-744 GCF_009827695.1 Paenibacillus sp. OT2-17
TGATTTTCAAAAGCCAAAAACGCATTTTCCCTTACTTCCTGCAAGAATTGGACGAAGGTCTTTTCTCCCTCAGGATAGTTCCTTATGGCCAAGGTATTTATAAACATACCAATGATACCCTGCAGGTCAGCATGGGGCCTTCCGGCTACAGGACTTCCAACTATGATGTCTTCCTGTCCAGTGTATCTGGACAGGAGTACGTTATATGCAGCCATCAGTACCATGTATAAGGTAGCTCCATTATCTGTTGCAAGCTTATTTAGTTTGACTGAAAGTTCAGGGTTTATTTCAAAGCTTACAGCATCTCCTTCAAAACTTTGTACCGCCGGTCTTGGATAGTCAGTAGGCATATCCAGTACCGGTATATCACCCTTAAATGTCTGGAGCCAGTATTCTTCCTGCTTCTTTATTGAGTCTCCGGCAAACATCTCCTTCTGCCATACAGAAAAATCCTTGTACTGTATCCGTAGTGGCAAAAGGGTCTTCCCTTGGTACAAATCCAAAAACTCACTCATAAGTATATTGACTGATATACCATCTGATACTATGTGGTGCATGTCAAACATCATAACACGCCTGTCTTCGTTCGTTTTTACAAGTCCTACTCTCAGTAATGGAACTTGGCTAAGATCAAAGGGCGTTATGAATTCTTTGACTATTTCTGCTGCTTTTTCTTCATCCAGTTCCAGGTACTTAATACTGAAATCCACGTAATCATGAACCTTTTGTACTGGTTCACCCTCA
>NZ_WUDQ01000977.1:0-742 GCF_009827695.1 Paenibacillus sp. OT2-17
GGTCGTATCGAGCACGATGGCGTCCTCACTGCAACGAAGCGGGGATACCTCCCTCTCCTCGTCAAGCTTGTCACGTGCCGCAATGTCACGTTCTAGCTGCTCCCGAGTGATATCATCAGTTTCGCTCAGTTCTTTAAAACGGCGAGAGGCACGTTCCTGAACACTTGCGGTCATGAACACCTTGACTTCCGCATCGGGAAGTACAGTTGTTCCAATATCGCGACCATCCATAACGACACCCTTGCGTGCAGCCATTTCACGCTGGTTTTCAGTCAAACGTGTACGTAAACCAGCAATACTTGAATACTGTGACACGTTGCTAGTTACTTCCATCGAACGGATCACAGTGGTTACATCTTCCCCGTTACAATAAACCTTTTGGCCTGTGGGGTCCGGTACTAATTCAATCACCAGCTCAGGTACATGCTGAAGCACTTTTTGTACATTTTCTGCAGGAATTTCCTTACACATCATGTACCACGTTGCTGCTCGGTACATGGCGCCGGTATCTACATATACATAAGAAAGTGCTTTCGCCACCAGGCGGGCCACTGTACTTTTCCCTGCACCAGCAGGTCCATCAATGGCTACATTTATTTTGTTACTTGAAGATACATGTTGCCTTGCCAACAGGGAATTCCTCCTAACCTAACCTCAAGAAAAAAGCAGGCATTGCCTGCGACGAGAAAATTATACCACACATTTATAGGCGATGCAAAATAAGCGACAGGTTACTAAAAAA
>NZ_WUDQ01000978.1:0-738 GCF_009827695.1 Paenibacillus sp. OT2-17
TATAGGCTCTCCTTCATGTGAGGCCAAATGCTCGTAGCCACCGCCAGGTAATACCAATATAAAAGGACGAGCTTCACGAACTGCTACGGGATAGAGGGAGAGAAAGGAAGTGTCTGACGGAAATTCTTTTTTTATAATCGGTTCTTTAGGACTAACAACATGTAACATAAATAACTCCTCCAAATTTCTTTTTAACTGCCGCAAACCAAACAAAATCGACTTAAATTGGAATGATACGGATGTAAAAAATAATGCACACGTGAAAAAAATGATTTAAACCTTGTTATGAAAGCGCTATAATTTTGTTGTGATGCAAAGAGCCAGAGGGGGAGCGCAATGAAAAAAGGAAGAATGTTCTATACTATTTTTATTACGATTCTGGTTTTGGGAATAGGATTGGTGGCCAGTTTTGGCAGCTACATCTATTTTACAACAATTAGCTCCGTTGTGGAGAGAGTTTCCAATACCAAGCAAAGCTACATGGCACAGATCAGAAATAGTCTGGAGCAGAAAATTCAAACGATTGAATATGCTTTTAATACGTATAGCACGACCAGTTCCTTTAATGATGTTGTGAAAAATCCCATTACAGAAAAAGATTTTATAGCGTATCGGAATGTGAATACTCAGCTCAATTATATTGCTACGATGGGATTAGAGGGAACGGAATATTCACTCATCAGTCTGGATCAGAATTGGAGAATCTCCAATGGAAGCCTGTCCTATTTGACGAAAACG
>NZ_WUDQ01000979.1:0-738 GCF_009827695.1 Paenibacillus sp. OT2-17
ACCTCGCCGGCGATGAGGATTCCATCTTCTACGACCTGCTGCTCGATCGCTTCGCCGAAGGCACCGCGACGGACCGGGAACGCGCACGCGCCGTCGCGTCCGCGTCCGGTGCCCGCGAATTCGGCTATGCGGTCGGCCGGGACTTCGACATCCCGCGCCTCGCCGGCGGCCGAACCTTCGACCTGATCGTGAGCTGCGCGGCGTTCGAGCATTATGACAGCGTTCCGGCTGCCGTTGCCGGCCTGACGCAGGTGGCGCGACCCGGCTGCGAGGCCATCCACATCATCGATCTGCAGACGCATTCGCGCTGGATTCGCGAGCACGATCCCAACAACATCTATCGCTATCCGGAGGCGATCTACCGGTTATTCCGCTTTCCCGGACAGCCGAACCGGCTGCGCCCGGCCGACTACATCGCAATCTTCGAGGCCGAGGCGTGGAGCGACGTCCGGTTCGCACCGTCGCGAACCATCGAGCCCGCGCTTCGCGACATCTCGCTCGCAGGTCTCGCCGCGCCCTTTGCGGGCCAGGACGACATGATCGTGCTCGACGGTGCGCTGACGGCGCGCCGTCAGGGCAGGGGCAGCGGTTGAACGCGATCGGGAGAAGCGCCGTGGCCAGCCGCCGTTCCATTCTCCGCAGCATCGCCGGCGTCGCGATGCTTGCCCCTTTCGCAGCGTTGCGCGCGGTGGCCGATCCCGTCAGCCCGATTCCCAGCTTCCGTCGCGGCATCGGCGT
>NZ_WUDQ01000097.1:0-10960 GCF_009827695.1 Paenibacillus sp. OT2-17
CGCATATCCTCTCGGTGAAGGAACAGGGAGGCTGGATATACGCCAACAAAAGCAAAAGGCAGTATCCAAGTCAGCACAACCTGAATGGCACGGTTATAGATCGTTACTGGATAACGTCCGTAGCCCTGAATATTGTACATGAGCGGGATAATTCCTGTAGGCGCATCCGAAAAAAACGAAAGGGATGTCAATATGGTGTATATGCCCGTATAGATCGCCACGGCACTTAGGCTCAAAATGATCAGCGCCGGTACGAACCACCACTCCATAGCCAAGTCCATCTGTGCCCCGCTGATCCCCATGATAATCAGGCCAATCACAGAACCCACCAGCGCAGGCGGATCCACATTTTCAAGGAAAATCTGGAACAGATTATACGCGGGACGGGTCATTACCCGGTCGAGTTCACCTTTCACGATGTAACGCTCGCTAAAGTTCCAAAGATTTACAAAACAACTGAATAGTCCGTATGGAACCATGAAAAATCCATAAACGAACACGACTTCATTTTCACTCCAGCCGCCCAAACTGTCTGTATGCATAAAAATAACCAGGATAAAAATAAGATTTGTGGCCTGAAACAGCAGGTCTGAAATAACTTCTACCCAAAAGTCGGCTCGATAGGTGAGCCGTGACTTCATGTAATTTTTTAAATATTCGCTAATGAGACCCAAATAGTACATCATCGGCTTACCCTCCCTGCACGAACAGACGTCTGCGCGCCAGTCGCCAAATGATGATCATCGGCACGAGCAGAACGACCAGCCAAATGATTTGGATACCCAGTACATTCCAGATGCCAACGCCTTTTACACGTCCCGTAAATACAGAGCCCGGCAAATAGGTAATCGCCTGAAACGGCATCCATTGGGCGATCGTCCCCAGCCAGCCTGGAAACAAACTGATTGGCAAAATCAACCCAGAAAACAGATCTACAACTACGCGCTTCATACGCATCATGCCCTCATTATTTTCGATAAAAAAGGCCGTTAACCCCGTAATAATATTGATCTGAGTGTTGATCAGAAAGCTGAAAAACAGCATGACCAGAAAACCAACCCAGGCTACCGGGTCACTGGGGAGCGTCACCGGAAACAGCAGCATAGCAATCGCCATGCCTGGAATCATAAACAGCAGAAAACGGAACATTCCCTCACCGAGTCCTTCCATAAATTTAACAAGTACATAGTTATAAGGTCGGATCATCTGAATTGCGATGCTTCCATCACGAATATCCGTCGAGATTTCACGATCCAGATTGTTAAAATAAAAGGCTCTCGCCATCCACGATACTGCAACATACGTCGTCATCTGAGCAGCGGTAAAACCTCCAATGCTACCCGCATCGCCATATATCGCTTTGTATGTGAAATAATACACGCCAATATTCATGGAATAAATAAGGATTCCTGAATAGTAGTTCACACGATACGCAAGCATCGTGAGAAATCGGATACGAATAAAATCGGTGTATACGCTAAGCATGAACTTTGGCCTCCACTACCGGATTGCCCTGGCGTTCCGCCGAGCCAGACTGATAGATACTGCGGACGATATCATCCGTGTTGGTTTCAATGATTTTGATATCCGTAATGTCCGTGCGACCGACTACGCTTGCGAGCACATCCGATACATTAATATGAAGAGGAATCCATACCTTGGCAGCCAAATCGTTATCCGCCGTCCAAGCCAGTGGCATATCAGCAGTCCATGCCTGTAATTGCTCCAGTTGGGTCGGTGTGCCGAACTGAAACCGTACTTCTCGACCTGTACCCCAACGTGTCTTCAGATCCTCCAGACCACCATCATAGATGATATTCCCATCATCCAGCATAATGACGCGCGAGCACAGCGCTTCAATATCCTGCAAATCATGGGTTGTCAGCAAAATAGTCGTACCATAATCCCGGTTCATGTCCTTTAGAAACTCGCGGATTTCGGACTTTACCATAATATCGAGGCCAATGGTCGGCTCGTCCAGAAAAACAATGGACGGATTGTGCAGCAAGGCTGCTACTAACTCACAGCGCATCCGTTGCCCGAGACTAAGCTTGCGTACCGGGCGGCTTAGCAGATCCTGCAATTGCAGTCTCTCTACCAGCTCATCCAGCCTGCGTTTGAAGTCCGTGGCCGGAACCTGATATACTTTCCGCAGTAGTTGAAAAGACTCGATCACACCGATGTCCCACCAAAGCTGGCTGCGCTGACCGAAAACAACACCAATGTTGCCTACAAATTTCTCGCGTTCCTCATAGGGGACATAACCGCCCACCTTGAGATGTCCCGATGTCGGCACGAGAATGCCTGTCAGCATCTTAATCGTGGTGGACTTTCCGGCGCCGTTCTCACCGATATAACCGCATATTTCTCCTTGCGGAATACGGAAGGATATATCTTTGACCGCGGCTACCTCGTTGTATTCGCGGGCGAATAAATCAAGGAAGGCACCTTTTAAGCCCTCGCGATTTTTTTGAACCTTAAATGTTTTGCGCAGATCCTGCACATCAATTGCCAGCATGTTATACCTCTCAATCAGGATTTATAAAATCCATAGTTAAATTGATTGTGCTCCAAAAAGAAATTATAATGTAATGAACTGAAAAGCGAAAGGGAGAGCATCCATGACAAGCAGAACCAAAAGGACGATATGGTCGGTTCTAGCCGTGGTAATCGTCGCGATTGTCGGCTTTGCCGTGTACTATTTTACATCCATTTATAATCAGCTGGATAATCTGCATAAAGAGGGCGCTAACTCCCCCTTCAAAAATGTAAAGCAGGTCGATCAGGTTCGTACGCCAGAACCGCCCAAGTGGGAAGGTACCGATATGGTTAACATTTTGCTGATGGGTGTCGATGGGCGCGGTATCCAGAAAGGGGAAGTTCCCCGATCAGACAGCATGATGGTCGTATCGCTGGACCCCGTCAAGAAAAAAATCCACCTGTTCTCTATTTTGCGTGATACGTACGTGGATATTCCCGGCTATGGAAAAAATCGAATTAACACCGCCATTACTCACGGACCCAACACAGCCATGAAGACGGCTGGCGATCTGTTAGGCATCCCGGTGCAATATTATGTGTACACGGATTTCCAGGGCTTTATCAAACTGGTGGATGCCGTAGGCGGGATTGATTTTGAAGTGGAAAAGGATATGCATTATACAAGTAATGCGGATAAACATCAGTACGATATTGATTTGAAAAAGGGCATGCAGCATCTAGATGGCAACACGGCGCTTCAATATGTGCGGTTCCGCCACGATGCAATGTCCGACTTCTCCCGATCAGGACGGCAACGCGCATTTTTGGAGGCAATAGCCCAGAAAATGCAGACCACGACTTCCATCGCTAACTTGCCAAATATTTTAGAGCAGGTTAACCCGTTCATTGACACGAATCTCAGTGTTAACGATATGTGGAAGCTGGCAAATGTGGGGTACCAAAGCAACTTTGCAGGCAGCGAACAGGTTCCACCGATGAAGATGCTCGGAGAAGAGAATGTGGGCGGCGCGGCAGTTCTTACTGTCCGCGATCCGGAAGAACTGAAAACGTATGTGCAGGATATATTTAATAATCCACCCGTACAAATACAGGAACAAAATAAGGATCAGAATGAAACGAAACAGCCAGACAGTGCATCGTCTACCAAGAAGGATAAAGCTTCTTTTACAGGGGGCAGTAAAACCAGTAATGAGGATGCTTCCACACAATCAACAACAAAGACAGGACAAAAAGAGCTATAATGATGTATGCAGGGGCAGCCGTGAACGCTGCCCTTTGGCGTGTGTATACCCTATTTTAATGAACGGAAAGGAAGTTTTTGATGATGAAACGGGAAAACTCCGAAGCACTATATAAAGAAGCCCTGGAGCATATTGTCGGGGGCGTTAACAGCCCTTCACGCTCCTTTAAAGCTGTGGGCGGCGGCGCTCCAGTATTCATGAAACGCGCTAAAGGTGCTCATTTCTGGGATGAGGATGATAATCGGTATATCGACTATTTGGCGGCTTATGGCCCTATTATTACTGGACATGCCCATCCCCATATTACTAAGGCTATCAGCGAAGCGGCCGCGAACGGCGTATTGTACGGAACCTCAACGGTATTGGAAATCAAACTGGCCAAGATGCTGAAAGAAGCAATTCCTTCTATGGACAAGGTCCGGTTTGTGAATTCTGGCACAGAAGCGGTTATGACAACGATTCGTGTTGCACGGGCCTATACTGGGCGGAACAAGATCATCAAATTTGCCGGCTGCTACCACGGTCACTCGGATCTGGTACTTGTTGCAGCAGGCTCCGGTCCTTCCACACTGGGCATACCGGACAGTGCAGGCATTACGACCAACATTGCGAGCGAGGTTATTACCGTACCATTCAATGATCTCGACGCATTACGCCAAGCCTTGGAGCGTTGGAGCGACGATGTGGCGGCAGTCATGGTCGAACCCATTGTCGGTAATTTCGGCATGGTCATGCCGCAACCCGGTTATTTGGAAGGGTTGTGCTCCATGGCGCGTGCGAACGGCTCACTCGTCATTTATGACGAGGTCATTACCGCATTCCGATTCCACTTCGGTTCCACCCAAACGTATGCAGGTTTGGACAACCATGATGCGATTCAGCCAGATTTGACCGCGCTGGGCAAAATCATGGGCGGTGGTCTGCCGATTGGTGCCTACGGCGGCAGCAAGCACATCATGGAGCAGGTTGCCCCACTCGGCCCAGCTTATCAGGCGGGTACGATGGCGGGCAACCCGGCGTCCATCTCGTCAGGCATCGCCTGCCTTGAAGTCCTTCAAGGGGAAGGCGTGTATGAAGAGATGGAACGTCTGGCTGTGAGGCTGACGGACGGTATCCAGTCCTCTGCCGAACGCTACGGCGTGCCATTGACGATCAACCGAATTCGTGGAGCGTTCTCGACGCATTTCTGTGATCATCCGATCACGAATTACGCGCAGGCGCAGGATACGGATAGCGAAGCGTTTGCATCCTTCTTCCGTCATATGCTGGATCGCGGTATTCATCTGGCACCATCCAAGTACGAAGCCTGGTTTCTCACAACAGCGCATACGGACGAAGATGTGGATGCTACGCTGGAAGCGGCGGACGATTCGTTCCGGGCGATGTCACAAGGTAAGTAAAACAAGCAGTAAGTGATAGAATATGAATAGGATAAGAGCTGGAAGTAGTCTTAGGGATGGGTATCCGACCTCTGGGACTTCGTTCCGGCTTTTTTTCATTTCACAACTGTACCCGTACAGTTGCAGATTTTATGGATTGTATCAGGTTATGCCATCCGGGTATATTGAGAGAACCACAGGTTAAGGTCATTATTACGGAGGTTTATTATGAACAGTCGTTCTAGAAATGGAGCCGCCTATCTGGCAGCTCTCAGCTATGCAGCTATACTTGGATTTTCATTTTTATTTGTAAAATTGACAGTCACAGAGGCGAGCCCGCTGGATGTGATCGCCCACCGCTTTGCGCTGTCTTTTATCGCTTTGACCATTCCCGTGTTGCTCGGTTGGTTCAAGATCAACATCAAGATGCGTGACATTCTGCGCATTTTACCACTGGCGCTGCTCTCGCCATTAGTGTATTTTCCACTGCAAGCCTTCGGGCTGATGAGCACTTCTTCATCGGAAGGTGGAATTATCCAAGCAACGGTTCCCATCTTTACGCTGCTGTTAGCTTCCTATTTTATTAAAGAGCGTACAACGGTAGTCCAGAAGATTTCCTTACTGCTCTCTGTCTTTGGCGTGGTTTTTATATTTGTGATGAAAAGCGGAGCACCGCTAGCATCCAATAGCTATGGCGGTATTCTTCTGCTCGTGCTCTCTGCGATATGCCTATCCGGCTATAACGTACTGGCACGACCATTAACACAAAAGTACAACCCAATGGAATTGACCTACGTTACCTCTATTTTGGGATGTATCGTTTTTAACGTGGTGGCACTGGGATATCATGCCATAGACGGCTCCATGAGCGCCTATACCGCTCCACTGGTGAAGCCTGGTTATTGGATGGCACTGATTTATCTGGGCATTCTGTCTACCCTCGTCACCTCGCTGTTATCGAGCTTTGCCTTGAAGTGGATCGAAGCCTCCAAAATGAGTGTGATCGGCAATTTATCCACCCTCATTTCCATGATTGCCGGTGCTTACATTTTGAAGGAGCAGCTCGCCTACTATCACATTATTGGGGCTGTGATGATCATTATCGGCGTGTTAGGTACCAATTTCGGAGGGCGAAAAAACTTCATGCCAATCAAAACAACTTCGGCAAAATCACAAAAAACGGGCTAAAAATAGACACTCATTTGCCTGCAAAAAAAGAAATCTCCAAGCTGCGCAATTCCAGCCGAGAGATTTCTTTTTTCATTTCTTAGTCTTCGTCGCATTAGATAGGGTACGCCATGACACTCATTAACGCCAATTCCGGCTGTGTCGTGTCCAATCTGCTATATTGTACGATTATGGGCACATCGCTAGTGACCGTAATTGCGTAAGGAATACCTACCGGAATCTGCTCGCCGGATTTCTCCAACGAGGCTGTTCGGATATGACGGGTTCGTCTTCCTTCCACCACCTCGATCAATCCCTCCAATGGCTCGCGGTCTTCAAAATAGATGTCTATACTCAGATTTGCCACACGGCTCCCACAATTCAGCACGCATATACTCTCATGACTGAGCAGCTCACCCCGGCTTTCCGGTGGAATATACCCATCGGGGATGACCCAGAATAGGCTGCCTCGCGGCTGATTAGCTACTTTTTCATGAGAAAGCTCCTGAGAAAGTTCAGTATCTCCCATGCTATCGGCCTCCTTTGACCTATGAATACTTTCGTTTCCCTATGTCCCTTCTTCTAGCCGTACGGATTCTCCTTGGTACGCAACAGTTGGGCCAGAAAAGCAAGCGCCAATCCCTGACCCCATCCCTGAATGCGTTTATATGGAACGTTTCGATAGCCGTCAATATCGTTCATCACAGCAGTTCCCGCGGATACACCCGTTACTGTGCCGTCGTCCTTAATGCGGGAAAGAATACCTTCGATCGCCTTTTGGGTGTATTTGTTAAACAATCTTCCTTGCATAAGCAAGGCGGTCGCAATTCCTGCCGAGCCCGAGGTTTCCAGATAAGAGGTATCATCGTTCAGCACCGTATGCCACAGCCCTTCTGGGGATTGCAGCCGCACCAGTGCATTGAGCTGGTCACGCAGCGAGCCGTCGATGATCATATAAGATGGATGCTGCACCTCCACAAGTTTCAGCGCTTTTGCCATCGTGAGGGCTGCCCATGAATTGCCGCGCGCCCAATATATTCCTGACATCCGGCTTTGATTCGCATGATCCCATCCGTGATAATACAGATTCGTATCCGGGTCCTGCAAAAATTCTTCATGCCCGTGATATTGACGAATTCCATCTTCCCAATACTCCTTGTTGCCTAACAGATGACCGATGCGCAGCAAATAATAACCGGCCATAAACATCGTATCCACCCATGCTTGCTGCGGAAATACATCATGAAGTGAATTCACCGTATGCTGGAAAATACCGTCGGCAAACCGCTCCGCTTTTTTGGCCAAAAATTCCGCCATCTCGATGGCAATATCAAGGTATTTTTGCTCACCTGTGGCCTGATAAAGCGTCAACAAACAGTGCCCGACAGAAACGCCGTTCACCGAGAGAGATGGAAGCCCATCCTCGATATTTTCGTCAACCCATTCTTTCAGCTTGGTCAGATACTTTTCGTTCCCTGTCGCTTCATACGCTTCGCATACTCCGTAAAAGGCTACTCCGCCCGGCCAATCCCAGCTGTAGTGCATTTGAAAGGTGCGTTCTACTACCCGGTCGATCACCTGCTTAACTTGTTCTTCATCAAAAATCAATGCAGGCATTTCCACGTCTCCCCCTTTGGTAAGTTTCACGTGAGTTACCTCCTTGACGCCCGTACATGAAAAGGTCGTCCTTCAACGTAAATACATGCGTAGCGGTTGCAAATCCAGTTCCTTCACAGCATCCACCACCATGTCTGCAATACGAACCGCGCCATTCTCATGAAAATGCGTGTTATCCTCTAAGCCGCCGGAAAAGTTCATGTATTCACCAGGCAGCAACCACATAAAAAGCTCTTTACTCTCTTCGGGACCCAGCTGCTCATATAACTCCTGCGTACGGGCAGACAAATCAATCAGCGGTACATTCGCTTCTTCCGCCAGCTCACGAACCGCTGTTACATAGTCACCATGTGTGTCAGATAGCGTACCATCCTCGCTAAAATAGCGACGATGTACGGGCGTGACCAGTACCGGGGTTGCCCCATGGCTTCTTGCGCCGTCGATATAGAGGCGAAGATGCTCCTTGTAGGTTGTAAAAGGCTCTGTAGCCCGCTCCGGATCAGGCTTCTGATCATTATGACCGAACTGGATGAACAGGAAATCTCCTGCCTTTATTTCGCCCAAAATGACACCCAGCCGTCCTTCGTCCATGAAGCTTTTGGAGCTTCGCCCCGATACGGCATGATTATCCACGCAGACATCATGCTTGAACAAGGCGGGCAAAGCCTGACCCCAGCCTGTATACGGATAGCCGGATGCGTTCTGATCCGTAACCGTGGAATCTCCGGCTAGGAATAGCCGGAGGGTCTGTGGCGCTGGTGCAATCTCCAGCGCATTGAGCCTTGGCGCGGTGCCTGATACGGTGAGGCGCAGTTTGCCACCCCAGACAGGCACCGCAAACAGTGCTTCGGTGAACTGCCCTGGCAGCGTGTGCACTGGGGGAAGCATGTGCTTGCCTTCACCAGCCTTGAGTCGCGTGAGCGTTTCCGCCTGCGAATCGCCGACCAGTATAGTGACAAGATACAGCCCGTCTGGCACATCTACAACAAATGCAGCGTTTAGTGGAATACAAAAGCTGCTTCGCAGCCGCGTGCGTGCATCCTTGGCTGCACTCTGCCTTTTCCGACCGTACACATGCTCCGTAGTCTCAAAGCCATAGCCCTGTTCAGTTGTATATAAGCAATCCGAAGACACTCCCTTGTAGCCATCCGCAGGCTCCCCCGGACCAAAATCAAACTTCCACAATTTACTCACCTCTCAGCCATCGCCCTCAAATCCCGTCCATTCAATCGTACAAACCCGGATGCCTTCCATTTCCACTCGTAAGCTTCATGTCCTCACGCTATGGTTTTTGGATCTTACCCCTTCAAACCACTCGTACTCATTCCTTCTACAATTTGTTTCTGGAATGCGAAGAATACAGCGATAACTGGAAGCAGGCTTAGGATAGACATCGCGAACATTCCTCCCCAGTTGGAAGCCGACTCGCTGTCGAGGAACATCTTGAGTGCAATAGATACGGTATATTTCTCTGGCGAATTCAGATACAGTACCGGACCAAGCAAATCCTCCCACTTCCAGTAGAAAGAGAAGATTGCCGCTGTAGCCAACGACGATTTAAGTAAGGGTAAAATAATTCTGAAATACAGCCGGAACTTGCCGCATCCGTCAATCGTCGCCGCCTCATCCAACTCTGCTGGAATCGTCCGTATAAACTGCACCATCAGAAAGATGAAGAACGGCATCCCGAAGAAGGAGGGTACCACTAACGGTAAGATCGTATTGATCCAACCGAGCTTGGTGAAAATAATATATTGCGGTACCAGTACCACATCCCCTGGTAGCATAAGCGTCACCATCATCAAAGCAAACCACAAGTTACGCCCTTTGAATTTCAAGCGTGCGAAGCCAAATGCGATCAATGAGGAGGAAAGCACAGCTCCAATCGTTGAAATCACCACGATCGTGAGCGAGTTCAGAATGTACGTGCCAAAGTTGTAGCCAGTCGTCCCTTTCCAACCTGTTACATAGTTTTGCCAGATCCATTCTGTAGGGAAAAGCGAGGATGCCGTGACGAATATCGTCCGACTTTCTTTAAACGAGCTGAACAGCATCCAAAAAACGGGATACAGCATCAGGAGCGCCAGTGCAGCAACCAGTATGTGATAAATTGGCCATTTGACCGTTTTCCATGCCATCAGTATCAGCGCCCCTTTTCCGTTTCATAAAATACCCAGTATCTGGAGGTTATAAATAAAATCGCTGTCAGTATCCCAATCATAATGAGCATGACCCAAGCCATGGCTGCCGCATATCCCATATTGCTGAACATAAACGCCTGCCGGAACAGATACAGTGAATGCAGCATCGTTCCATCCATCGGGCCTCCTTCGCCCTTAGAAATAACATAAGCCGGGACGAAGGTCATAAAGGCGCTGATCGTCTGCATAATCAGATTAAATAGAATAATGGGGCTAAGCAACGGCAGCGTAATACTGAAAAATTTTCGTACTGGCTTAGCACCATCTACACTGGACGCCTCGTACAATTCAACAGGAATGTTCTTCAAACCTGCCAGAAAAATCAGCATAGAGGAGCCAAATTGCCATACGGACAGGGTGATCAGCATCGTAAGCGAAGCATCCGGATCACCAAACCATTTCACCGGGGTCGCCCCTAGAGTCGAAAGCAGGCTGTTCACTATGCCGTTATTACTGAAAATGTTCCGCCACATAATCGATACCGCAACGCTACCTCCGATAATGGATGGCAGATAGTACATCGTCCGATAGGTGCCGACCATGCGCGATTTGGTATTCAAAATCATAGCCACAAACAGCGCGAAAATCAGTCGCAACGGTACACCGACCAATACATACGTAAACGTGACCCTGATCGAATTCCAGTATTTCGGGTCGCCTGTGAACATCTTTTCGAAGTTACCCAGACCAATCCATTTGGGCGGGGTGAACAGGTTGTAGGTGGTAAAGGACAGATACAGCGAAATAAACATTGGAATTAACGTAAACGCCAGAAAGCCCACAATAAAAGGGCTGATAAACGCATATCCGGTCATATTGGCTTTCAAGCTCTGATGATTTCGCAAGCTCATCA
>NZ_WUDQ01000980.1:0-736 GCF_009827695.1 Paenibacillus sp. OT2-17
CCACTGTATGAGAAAGTCATTTTGCCATTCCGGCTTCAACAAACGATCTTCTGAACGCCCGCTACCTCTCCAGTCATGCCATTCGCTGTTTACAAAATCAGTCCAAAGTGTATTCAAAAGAGTTCCCCCTACCGCCTGTAACCACTAAAATCATTTTAACTGGTTGCAAATCTTATTTTGTCATGCTACATTATTAATTGTAACGATTTATTCTACATTTAGCTAGTTACATCCCTACAAAAGGAGTTGGGTTAGGTGAGCCGAGATCGAGTAAATATGCTGGTATTGCAAAGAGAAAATTCATGGGATAAGGAAGAATGGATTGTTCCTCTTGCCGCAGCACTTCACGGTGTGAATACACAGGAAGCCACTTGGACACCACCAGGTGGAGGAAACACGATTTGGCAAACGGTTCGTCACATTAATTATTATAATGAGCGTATTTTGAGACGTTTAACTGACCGGCCTGTAAGCTCAACTGGAATAAGCAACGATGAGACATTCGGTCCGCCGGGGAATGCTGAGGACCATGAAGGATGGCAAAAGACACTGAAAGAAGCAGAAGCTCTTGTAAACCAACTGCTTGTCGCCATTACTGCTTTGACTGATGCTGATCTGGATAAGCCTTTCGGTTCCGAAACTCTCGGTGCAGAATTATCGCGGTGGACGCTGCACGATGCATATCATAGTGGACAAATCATACTTATACGTAAACAACTGGGTACTTGGCGCGTTT
>NZ_WUDQ01000981.1:0-735 GCF_009827695.1 Paenibacillus sp. OT2-17
TAGCACGACAGCCGCATATAGCGACATACCGCGTAGTAGCCCGACGAATGTTACTAGCGATCAGACAGCTAATATAGCAATATATAATGTAGATTCTCAAGCGTATCGCGAGGAATATTGTAAACGGGTGGGAAGAGCTGTGAAGCGTATGCCCAAGATGGAAAGTTTTCTGATTGAGTAGCGGTACATGACAAAGGAACATGATTACATTACAGATCAAAGGGGTACAGTTTTGTGTTTCAGCCACCGATCAGTGAGCCAACATACAGAAAAATCAGATGGAGAGCATTTTATAAACTTGCACTTGATTTAAAAATTATAGTAGAAGGAGGAGGGGCGTGTGGGAGCTAAAGAATTAGTACATCATGAGAACGAAGACAATCGCCCTCCAGAAATAAGTTTCGATGATGAAGGGTAAAAGATTTTGAAGTACCGGAGTCATGGATATAACACAACAGCAACCGTTCTGAACAAGCCCTCATAAGAAGCGATTAAAGCACCAACAAGGTATATAATGAGTTATTCTATAAATTCAATCCAAAAGACCTCGTTTGAGGTCTTTTAGTTTTCTTATGAAATGGTTATATTGAAAGTGTAAGAAAGAATATAAGTCTTTGGGAGGTTTAACGATGAGAGAGTTTATTGAAGGCAAGGAACGGAAGGCTAACCGCTTAATAAATGAAAAGTCTCCCTATCTACTGCAGCATGCATATAACCCAGTGGATTGGATGGCTT
>NZ_WUDQ01000982.1:0-733 GCF_009827695.1 Paenibacillus sp. OT2-17
CCGTGAGCGCGGACTGCCAGTTGACCGGTTCCCAGCGTTTGTAGGCTATGACGATTCGGATGCGGCTGAGATGGCTGTTCCGCCGCTAAGCAGTGTCCGCGTTCCTTTTTATGAGATGGGAGAGCTTGCAGCCTCGAAGCTTATACCCGATTCTCTGGACCTTATTCCAGCCCTGGAACTGACCGGGTCCGACTCGATAAGAGAACTCCTGTCCACAGAGCTGATTATCAGGGCGTCATCCATTCGTCCATAACACCAATCGTCAAAAACTCGTTGAAACTCAGACCCATAAGGAGGATCACGACATGTCTAATCGTCTTCGTATCGGAATGGTTGGCTACAAATTTATGGGCAAGGCTCACAGCAACGCTTACCGTAGTCTACCCATGTTCTTCCCAGATGCCCCGCTGCAGCCAGAGATGTCCGTTATCTGTGGACGCAACGCGCAGGGGGTTCAGGCGGCTGCCCGCCAGTTCGGCTGGACTGAAAGTGTTACGGATTGGCGTGATCTAGTGAAACGTAACGATATTGATCTCATTGATATTAACGCCCCGAGTAATGCCCATAAGGAAATTGTCGTTGAGGCTGCCCTCCAGGGCAAGCATCTGTTCTGTGAGAAGCCGCTTGCGCTCTCGCTGGCGGATTCCCGTGACATGCTGCAGGTAGCAGAGGAAGCAGGGGTCAGACATATGGTAGGCTTCAACTACCGCTTTTCTCCGGCTGTCCAGCTGGC
>NZ_WUDQ01000983.1:0-732 GCF_009827695.1 Paenibacillus sp. OT2-17
CGAGTGGTTTTTCACGCAACGTGCGTAAAAATTGCTTTACATCCCCCATATAATTTTTTTGCGTATGTATCGTATATCCCGCATCCTTCATCCAGATCAAAAAAGCTTCCAGCTCCTCAGTATATATTTCATCAGTTTCTTCAGTTGTATCGAGCCCCACATGTCGTAACTCTTTTTTCATCCCGTTCGCCTCCAATTCAGTTCATATTCCGAAATATACTGTAAAACGATCATTTTCGTCTGATTTTTATCGACAATCCAATCGACATCTTATGCAGGAGGGATTCTAAAAGTCGTTTTAAACCTAAACAGCGTATAATTTATATTATACGCTGTTTTTTAAGCGCTTTTTAAGTATAAATAAAGCGCTCCCCTCTTGTCCAGCCTGGTATCGCCTTCAAGCAGACATTTCAAAGCACTTAACGGGGTGGCGTAGGCAGAGGGGGTCGATCCCACAATGTAGACAAATTAAAAGCACGCTCAAGAAAAGTTCTCCGAATGTAATTCATTCATATCCAAAACAAAACTAAATAGCCAATAGTCTTGCATGCAGCACCACTTCTCTACTTCATCAGCAAGCTGGGGTGCTGCTCTCGATCGGTAGCAGTCAAAATCGCCATAGTGGCCAAAACATGAATATCATATGCAGTTTCCAGCTCGATATCCGGATCATCTTCCGGCGCGTGCACCATCTCCATATGATAGCCTGCTAGCTGATTGTAATTTTCACCC
>NZ_WUDQ01000984.1:0-729 GCF_009827695.1 Paenibacillus sp. OT2-17
CTCCAAGAAGGAGATGTAATGCGACATTATTTACGAAAAGCAAATCCGGCTGAAGTGAAGAAGGAGCAAATATTTTCTTCTACGATAAGCCATGAAGAGCTACAAGCAAAATGTTCTGGAAAAGAGAACTTCATTTTGCTTGATGTTCGTGAACCCGCTGAATTTGCGCTTAAACATATCCCTGGATCTAAGCACATCCCTCTTGGCGAACTGGAGAACAGACTTTCTGAGCTGAACTTGGAAGAAGAGATCGCAGTGATTTGCCAAGCTGGAGCACGCAGTGAAATGGCTTGTCAGTTCTTAGTTTCCAAAGGCGCTAAAAAAGTCAAATCTGTGCTTTCAGGCATATCCGAATGGGCTGGAGAAACTAAGGGAAGCGAATCCATATGAGTACGACAGCAGGAATTTATACAAATAATCAAGAACATGTTCAGTCCAAAACAACGATTGTATTATTCAGCGGGGAGCTGGATAAGGCGATTGCTGCATTCATTATTGCGAATGGAGCGGCAGCATATGATCATGAAGTAACTATTTTCTTTACTTTTTGGGGGCTAAATACGCTGCGCAAGGATGAAATCGTGAGCACCAATAAGGGAATGCTCGAAAAAGCCTTTGGCTGGATCATGCCTCGTGGACCCAAAAAGCTTGCACTATCCAAAATGAATTTTGCCGGACTCGGTCCACAGATGATCAAGCATGTCATGAAAAAGCACAATGCGCTTTCCT
>NZ_WUDQ01000985.1:0-726 GCF_009827695.1 Paenibacillus sp. OT2-17
TCCTGGCGTCAGGATCCGGCTTCCTTTGGCAAATAAGATGAGCTATAGGGGCCAACAGAGCTAATGATTAGAGCGATTCGCACTCGTGCTAACCATTGTAGATTGTTATGGCTCAGGCCGTGTAAATCGAATTCGATCCGGTTACACTAACTCCTACCATCATGTGAAAAGAGGGAGTTCGGATGTATTGGATTTACTATGGCAGACTGTACACGACTAAATTTCAGGCAGGATGTCTGGCAAAAAGGTTGGAGCACGACGGCTGGATGTATGGCTACAATGATCCCCGCGCAGTGGAGGTGTACCGCTCGCGCAAAGGTCGTTATGGTGTCCGATTTATTCCGTAAGTCCACGAAAATAATTTTTAAAAAGAAAATTTTCGATAGGCTATTGACGAAACACAAGAAAATGTTGTATATTAATTAACGTTGCTGTTATGAATATGTAACGTGAATATACATATTTTTTTGAGGGCCCTTAGCTCAGTTGGTTAGAGCGGTCGGCTCATAACCGATTGGTCGGGGGTTCGAGTCCCTCAGGGCCCATTTCCTCAAAAACCCTTGCGTAGCAAGGGTTTTTTGTTGTTTATAGAGGGTGAGAAAATGGAGGAAAGTAGCCCCTTTATGAGGGAGCGATTATAATCCTTCCCACGAGTACAGTCTCCGTCTCTTTCAAGACCTCTTGAAAGCCTAATTTTTCGTGGACAATCAACCCAAACTTTGAAGT
>NZ_WUDQ01000986.1:0-725 GCF_009827695.1 Paenibacillus sp. OT2-17
TATTTACCAATTTCAACCAAACTTCCTGAACTAAGAATAAAAAAATTACTGGAAGATAGTAATGCAACTATGCTGTTGACGCAATCACATTTAGCGGATAAAGCAGAGTTTTACGGTAATATATTACTGCTTGATTCCCCTGAAATATACATTGGAAGTGCTGAAAACCTTGATAAAATAAATAAACCAGAGGACTTAGCTTATATCATTTATACATCGGGATCTACTGGAGTTCCGAAGGGTTCAATGATAGAGCATCGAAGTGTAGTTAACTTGGTTTATGGACTAAGAAAGCTTGTCTATGAAAATTATGATAATTATTTAAATGTTGCCCTTGTGTCCCCTTACTTTTTTGACGCATCTGTAAAACAAATATTTGCGGCTTCTCTCCTTGGCCATACGCTGTTTATAGTTCCTGAGGATACAAGGCTAGATGGTGAGGGCCTTCTAAAGTACTATAACAGGAATTCAATTGCTGTTTCAGACGGAACACCAGCACATATAAAGCTTTTAACAGATACTGCCAGGCCTGGCGAAAGTCTTTCAGTTATGCAGTTTATTATCGGAGGGGAAGAACTTTCATGTAAAGGTATACAAGGTTTCTATGATCGGTTTAAAGATAATAACCCTACTATAACAAACGTTTATGGTCCAACAGAATGCTGCGTAGATTCAACTTATTACCATTTAAGCCGTGAGAAGGTGAGAAATCTAACAAGTATACC
>NZ_WUDQ01000987.1:0-719 GCF_009827695.1 Paenibacillus sp. OT2-17
CCGTCTTTGAGAGAGACGAAGAATGGATTGTTCAGCGTTGAGATCGACAAGCCGATTTTAATGTCCTTCAGGTTCGCGGCCGCTTTAGGTTTGGCCCATTCGGGCGGTTCCAAGGAACACCCTGTCATGAGCAGGAGCAGCAAGGCAGTCATGATTAATATAAGCTTTTTCATATTTATGTGTCTCCTTCTACGCAGATTAGGTGTATTATGCGGATTTTTTACGGTCAATCAATACAGCAATAGCGATGACTATCCCTTTTACGACCATTTGATAAAAAGAGTTAACCCCCAGCAAGTTCAAGCCATTGTTTAGTGTACCGATGATAAGCACACCAATTAACGTACCTACGATTCGTCCGCGTCCTCCCGAGAGGCTTGTTCCACCTAATACGACAGCCGCAATGGCATCCAGTTCATAAGAAGTACCCGCTGTCGGTTGTGCCGAGTTCAAACGTGAGGTCAAGATAGCACCCGCCAACGCGGAAAGCATTCCAGCCAGAGAGTAAATCCAAATTTTCACACGCGGTACTTTAATACCGGATACAATCGAAGCCTTCTCGTTACCACCGATGGCATACGTTTTGCGTCCGAATGGTGTTTTATGCAAAATGATCCATAGGACAGCAAAGGTAATGAGCATCGTAATCGCTGGAACCGGAATACCGAACTGATAGCCACGACCGAACAATTGAAATACCAGACTGTCTCCGAGTCCTG
>NZ_WUDQ01000988.1:0-714 GCF_009827695.1 Paenibacillus sp. OT2-17
TTCCAAGACCTCTGCAAAAAGAAGAAATTTACGCCATTGTGCGCAAATACGGAGAAGCAGCGGGAAGAGCGCAACGAGCAGGATTTGACTGTGTTGAAATTCATGCGGGACACTCCTACTTGCTGAGTCAGTTTCTTTCACCGATGTATAATAAACGCACGGATGAATTTGGCGGAAGCGCAGAAAACCGTACTCGTTTTGCCAGATTAGTCATTGATGAAATTCGTTCAGTGGTCGGCCCATTTTTCCCTATTTGCTTACGTTTTAGCGCGGAAGAGTTCACAGAAGGTGGGAACACACTGGAAGATACACTCGAGTTATTGGAGTATCTTAATGATGAGGTAGATATTCTGAACGTTTCTGCTGCTTTGAATGATTCCATCCAGTTCCAGATTGACGGGATGAACCTGCCGGATGGTTGGCGCTCATATATGGCTAAAGCGGTAAAAGAAAAATTCGGGAAGGTCACGATGACCTCAGGTAATATTCGGAGCCCACAGGCTGCGCAGGATATTTTGGAGAGAGGTGACGCTGATCTGCTGGCTATGGGTAGAGGGTTGATTGCAGAACCGAACTGGGTGCTTAAAGTGCAAAACGGCTACGAACATTTGCTTAGAAAATGTATCTCTTGCAACATTGGTTGTGCCGATCATCGTATCTCCAAAAGTAAACCGATTTGCTGTACGGTAAATCCGGATCTGTTCAAGGAAGCTG
>NZ_WUDQ01000989.1:0-712 GCF_009827695.1 Paenibacillus sp. OT2-17
TAGCGGCAGCCACAGCGCCGGGTCTCGCCTTATTGATGTATTTTTACTTGAAGGACAGGTATGATTCGGAGCCACTGCACATGGTTATTAAAGTGTTTTTGCTCGGCTTTTTGGTGGTTCTTCCTGTCATGATTTTTCAACGCGGGCTGCTGCTTTGGCTAGGGGATCACACGTTAATCCAGGTGTTCGGTATTTCAGCAGGGGTGGAAGAGTTTTTTAAATGGTTTCTGTTGTATCACATCATCTATAATCATACCGAGTTCGACGAGCCTTATGATGGTATTTTGTATGCGGCCGCAGTCTCACTCGGATTTGCAACGGTTGAAAATCTGTTATATGCCTGGGCGGGCCATGCTTCGGTTAGCATGATGCTGATGAGATCATTGCTACCTGTATCCGGTCATGCGATGTTTGGCGTAATGATGGGCTACTACATGGGGAAGGCTAAGTTTTCAGAGGGCTTGAGGAGCAAATACATGTTGCTGCTGTCATTGGTGCTTCCATGGTTCTGGCACGGAGCATACGATTTGATTTTAACGAAATTTTCGCATGACTGGATCTGGTTTATCATTCCACTTATGGCATTTCTATGGTATGGAGGAATGGCGAAGATTAGTCGAGCCAATAACCGTTCTCCTTTTCGCTTGTTAAAGCGGGAAGAAAAGGTTAATATGTAACGAAATGGGACACACTGATCTGACAAACCTGTTAG
>NZ_WUDQ01000098.1:0-10759 GCF_009827695.1 Paenibacillus sp. OT2-17
TTGTCTCTCACCCGGTCCAGATATAGCTTTGCCTTCAATGGCTGCTGTGTGACCCGATCTGAGACGGACCGAGTCATATGAACACGTCCGAGCTTCATTAACCCGGGTACAACCTTGTCCATAAAAGATTCCATCTGCTCTGGCGCAATCAGAACTTTTCGCCTGTGGTGTACCTCTACCATCCGTTTTAGCTCGGACAAACGCCGTAAGGGATCGGCCTTCTGTTTGACAAGCTTGCCATCGGCAATGACGACACCATAGTCCTCCATGATGGTCAAGTCATCCAATCCTTGTATGCTTAGCTGGTAGCCTTCGGTTACGGCCCCGGCCTTATCAAATTCAAATTGCAGTGGAAGCATCAGGTCGGATTGGGGAATACCCTCGCTCATGTTTCCGTGAATTTCAAAGTAGACGCCCTGTGCTGTTGTCAGCAAGGGGAGCAGCTTTTCCCAAGCCGCAGGCGGAATGAGGAGCATTCGCTCGCCGCTCATATGACTACTGGAAGATGAATACGTGCCTGAAGTTTCCCGAATCATACGCTCATGGTGGCATACCTGGGATAATTGCTGGAGAATAGCGTCATGTTCAGGTCGGAAGCGGTACAACTCAGGCTCGTACGAGAAGCTTTTCGTGAACATGTAGCTATCCCCACGGTCAATACTATCCAGAAACGGACGAATTTTCTGGACGATATATAATCGTTTGGGGCCAGCCTTCATTTCTACACCAAACATATATTTTTGGTAACCGTAGGCAAAAGGCCGGATGACGAACTGAAAATCCAAGACCGCACGAGTATCCAGCAGGGTAGGCGTGCTGCGAAGCGGTCGCTTGCGGTCAAATAGTTTTAACATACTGTCGGTCAGCTGGAGATCCCCTTGTGTGATGTCAGAGGATCGTGCCGTTTTAGCAGTGTAATCATACGGAGCATCTGTAGATGTGTACATCCCGTCTGAATCCATGCTTCCTGCTGTATCTGGGGTAGTACCGGGATGAAGTCTGGAGGCGTAGGAGCGTACAGACAGACTTTTTCCACGGCGTATATCATGGGCGTTAAGGAGAACAGCAGCGATATGTTTGCAATATCGTCCGGTGTTCTGAAATGTGCTACAGGTGCACTCTGCTCGGATACTTCCATTGGATCGGATCATCGCCGCAACAGCATAAAAGCTGCTTCCTTTGACCGTAGCTTCGTATACCCCTTCATCATGATCTATTTGTGTAAAGGCCACTCTTTTGGCCCGGTAATAGGCATCCCCGTCGTCATAAGCAGCTTGACTGCATAGTTGTCTGATGGCTCGCCGGGTAAGTTCAAAACTCATGATTCGTAATCCTTTCCTGAGTTATTCCGTTTTCTTACATGATAACAGAACAGACAGGAGGATGGACACTTGGGCACGAAACGTAACTTTACAAAAAAAGGAGAGCAGAAAAAAACAGGCCTTGGTCCGTCATTGAACCAAAGCCTGCCAGGTGGCTAAAGCTATATTATATGTCGGGCAGTCCTTCTTCTTGCTCATGGACACCCAGCGCGTTACGTGCCATCTCCATATATTCATCTAGCCCGGATTTGAGGGCGAATTCGGCGATAAGCACAGGGTAAGCCGCGGTCAGTTCAACGATATGTTCGATCATACGCGGCCATACACGTCCGCCTGCTGCCTCGTAAAGCTTCAATAAACGAGTAAGCTCTACTTCTCCGAACAAAGTATAGTAACTCGTAAAATCAATCGCCGGATCAGCTACTTCGGCCTCGGTCCAGTCCAGCATTCCAGTAACCTCTGTATTCGAAGAGACTAAAATATGGCCTGGGTGCAAATCACCGTGTACAAGTACGGAATATTCCGGCCAGTAGCTATCGTCTGCCAGCCAGGTTTGCCATCGTTGCCATAGCTCGCCAGATACACCAAAGACGCTTCTTATTTCCTTCATCCGCTGGTCCATCAATTGCCGAACTTCGTTGTGCTGCTTTACGCGGACACCGAAATTTGCTGCCTGTTGGTGATCCGTCCGGTGCAACGCGGCTAGGGCTTTAGCGAGCGAAGCAACGAATCTTTCCGTCAGAGCCTCAGGATTGATGAACCATACGTAGCTTTTTGTTTCCATATCAATGGTAGCGGCAGGAGTGCCCTCCAGTTGAGGGTAGGCGATGAACTCTGGACTATACACTTGCCAATCCGGTACCGCTACAGGAAGAGTATCCCGAATCAACTGAAGCACTTTGTGCTCGTAAGCGGCTGATTGGACCACATCTGTTCGTCGCGGTGTACGTAGAACCCAAGGGGTACCCTGAATGTCTTTGGCGAATAGTGCCCGAAAATCTAGCCCGGACTCGTTGAGCTCTAATCCTTCATGTAGTATGTGAAGCCCGTTGCTTTTGGCAAGGGCCAATATATCACTAACGTCTTTTGAGTTAGTCAAGGAACGCTTTTCAGTCATATGAAACACACCTCATTGTTCAGATTTAGTTTAAAAAAAGGTAACTTAAACAAGCCTCAACCTTCCATATAAAAAAACGGGTTGAGCTTCATTGAAAAGCCTATCCTTTTATCTGAGACGCATGTAGTGAGTACACATGAAAGAGCAAACCTCCTTTACAAAATAGGGCATCTAACCCAGCACCAATATAATATCCTACATTGGAGGATGTCTACAATACGAGGAATAATATAAATGGCTACCCCAGTTCGCTTATCTGTGAGTTAGAGAAGTTTTTACAAGCTGCACATAGCAGGATACAATGGAAGTGTTAAAGAAAGGAGGCGGATACTTTTGCAAAATGAAGAGAAAAAGACCGATTCCAAATCCGGCTCATCCAAATGGTACCTTGGTAGTGCAGCAGCATTGCTTCTTCTGAAAGGTAAGTCGTTACTTGCCCTTTTAAAATTCAGTAAATTTGGCGGTGCGCTGATATCTATGGCGATAACGATTGGCACATATGCGATCATTTACCCGTGGGGATTTGCGGTCGGATTCGTGTTGCTGTTGTTTGTGCATGAGCTGGGGCATGTATTGGCCGCCAAGCGCAAGGGGCTTCCCGTATCAGCACCGTTATTTATTCCTTTTCTCGGTGCGCTGATCACAATGAAACGGCAACCTTTGGATGCGCAGACAGAGGCTTATGTAGCCATGGGCGGCCCGTTACTGGGGACGGTTGGGGCTATGGCGGTATACGCAGGAGCCTATGCAACAGACAGTCCCCTGTTGTATGCGCTCTCGTATGTCGGATTTTTCCTGAACCTGATCAACCTGCTGCCGATTCATCCGCTCGACGGAGGACGGATTTCCACGGCAGTGACGCGTTGGCTGTGGCTGGTGGGCCTATTGGGTGGAATTGTAGTCGTAGTATATTTAAAATCCTTTTTATTTTTCTTGATATGGGCGTTCTTTGCCTACGATTTGTACAAAAAATATGTTAAACGCAATAAAGAGGAGGTTAAGGTCCAATCCTTTTTGCAAAAGCCGCTGGTGAACGTACAGCATCTGTATGAGCAAGGATATCCGCTGCCCGGACCGGAGCACACGCGCAGATTATCTTTTAATACCTACTCGGATTTGGAGGGGCAGCAATATGTGACGGTGTATATGGAAAGTCTGGATGTGGAACAGACGCTTCTGCTGCCACAGCAGTGTCTTGTCCAGCATGTATGGCTGAACGGTGTGGAACATATACCGACGCCGGATGCGTACCAGCTCAGATTGCTGTGTGGGATTGATTACATTCCGTTTGAAAATGATAAATATTACGAAGTACCCGCATCATCGCGCTGGAAATTCGGCATCGGTTACTTGGCTTTGGCCGTATTTCTGATGGGGATGATGTATGTGGTGCACCAGCATATAGGGGATATTAGGCTGTGATTCGAGTAATGAGAGCTTAGTCAAGATTTTAGATCATTAAGGCAACGGTAGAGCTTATAGAAAATAGAGTCAAAAGAGCGCGACAACCGCAATATTCGGTGTCACGCTCTTTTTTTTGTATGAATAGCAGGGTGGAGCCCTTGCTATCCGTCCTTATATCTTAAATCCTTTGTGCATCAGTAATCGGCTTTAACGTCTGACGATATTTAAGTGGGCTGGTGCCTGTCCAGCGCTTGAACTGTCTGCTGAAATGAGCCAGACTGGAGTATCCGAGCAGGGAAGCTACCTTGTTGAGTGGCAGATTGGGCTGCTGGATCAGCACCTTAGCCTCATGCAGCTTGGTCTCCGATAGATAGTGACGTGGAGAATAGCCGTATACCTTGCGGAACACTTCCTGGGCATAGCCAGGACTGATCCCGAGCGAAGCCGCCACATCTTCAAGGCGGAACGCTTGCTCGCCAGATTCATCTTCCCGATAAGGCTTAAACCTTGATTGAATGGCTTCCATGATGGCCTTGGCATATTGAACGGATGAAGGCGCAATTCTGGGCTCCAAACCGGTAGATATCATTTGCGAGAATATCCCGAATAGCTCAAATAAGGCAATTTGCATACGAAAACGGTCTGCTGTCGTATATTCTCCGCTTTCTTGCACCATGCCAATCCAGCTATGGACGACCTTTTGCAGCTTGGTATTCGTTTCAGTACCCGCTGGGAAAAAGAGCTGATTGCTCTTAATCATTTCCTGACGGAACAATGGATCATCGACATTAAAATGAGAGCTAAAATAGTACATGCCGTTTGGGGAAACACACTGACTCACATGTTTGAAACCCGGCGGAATGATTAAAATATCACCCTCCCCAACCGAATATACGTTATTTTCCATAATCGTTTCCTGACGACCTTCTAAAATGAGTGCAATTTCAAAACCGATATGAGATTCCTCAGGCATGCACCAATCCGCTTTGACCCGGTGAATATGGGCGCCAAAAAATTTCACATTCCAGTCAATAATGGGCAGCCATCGGCAATCATGGAATAGAGCTGGATCAACATCAGGATTTAATATCATCAGATCACCTTCGATTAGGGCAAATTTTACACCGCTTAGACAATCTCATTGTATCTAACATTTAACTATAATAAAAGAGCGTTTACAAATGCTATAGTATAAGCTTTTACATAAAAGAAAACGCTTATATGTAGATTTTTTGAAAGCGATGCCATATTGTAATCAGGAGGAGCTATGGAAACAACATCGAAAGAACGTGTATCGTATTACGTTTACTTTTTGGGGAGCAACGCAATTCTCTGTCTGGTCGCCTCTTTTGCGATGCTATTTTATACGGATTATGTTGGCATATCTGTTTCTATTATCGGTACTTTATTCGTACTAGCCCGTATATGGGATGCCCTTAGCGCTCCGATCTTCGGTGTGATCATTGACCGAGCCAATCTAAAGGGCGGCTTGTTCAAACCGTGGACGAATCTGGCTTCCATCATTTTGCCGATACTTACTGTACTTATTTTTCTCGTTCCTAATGATGCGTCGCTTACCGCCAAGGTGATTTATATCGCCGTCACGTATCTGGCATGGGAAATGTGTTATACGATCAGTGATGCGCCTGGCTTTGGGTTGGCTACACTGATGACGAAAAATACGCATGAACGTGATCTGTTAATGTCCAGAGGCCGGACGATGGTCTTCTTGGGTTTTATGGTCATCTCCTCATCTTCGGTAGCTGTGGCCAATCAGATATCATGGCCAATTTTGGCACTGATTGTTGCCATAGCGGGTTTGATACTCATGAACTTTACTCGCTTTAATGTCAAAGAACGGTATTCCAACAAGGCGGAGAAGGTTACGCTCAAGCAAATTATGACGTATCCATTGCAAAACAAGCAGCTTTTATTTTACCTGATGTCGTTTATGATGCTGTCTATGACCAATCTGCAAGGGATTGTCGTCAGTTACTTTGCCTTATACAACTTGAAAAATCCTATTTATATTTCCATTCTCATGTTCATTTCCTTGGGTGTGCAGCTGCTCACTGCGTTGATTTTACCACCAATTATTAAAAGATTCGGCAAGTGGAAAGTGAATGTCGTCAGCTTGATTGGATTGTTTACTACGGGCTTATCTTTATTTGTAATCGGTTACAGTAACCCCGTTGTCGTATGTGTATTCGCGGTTCTTTTCGGTTTGTTCAGCTCTGCACCACAGCTCATGGTACCGATGTTTACGGCCGATTGTGTGGAATATGGCGCATTCAAAAAAGGCGTACGTGCCAGTGGTACCGCTTTTGCTACCCAAACGTTTGCAGGAAAACTGGGGGGAGCGGCAGCCAGTGGAATCGTCGCTTATGCGCTTGCCTTTGCAGGCTATGTCCCGAATGTACCGCAGACCGGACAGGTTCTCACATGGATATTCGCGCTCTATGCAGTAGTACCTGGAGTGGGGGCCTTAATTACGGCAGGTCTGTTTGCATGGCTGTACAAGATTAAAGAAAAAGACGTAGAAGGCTGGCTGGCAAGTGCGAAAAAAAATCTACAACAGGCAGATTCTGCGAAGCAGGGTGTAGCCGACAAGACGATATCCGTTCCATCCCTGAAAAAACCGCATAACAGCCACGGTGTTTGAAAATAACCTTATATAGCTCCACATATCCTAACGAACCTAATTGGAGGACGACTTGATGAAAAAACTACTGTACGGTGTTGCCTATTATGATGAGTATATGCCATATGACCGTTTGGGCCAGGATATCCAAATGATGAAGGATGCGGGCATCAACGTGGTGCGGATTGCCGAATCCACTTGGAGTACGCATGAACCGCAAAACGGCGTGTTTGATTTTACCTCTGTGGATCGGGTGCTGGACGCCATGCATAAGGCGGGCATCGAAGTCATTGTGGGGACGCCCACCTATGCCGTACCCACATGGCTGGTGAAGGAGCATCCTGATGTATTGGCAACAACGCCTCAAGGTCCGGGCAAATATGGAGCTCGCCAGATTATGGACATTACGAACCCGGTGTACCTGTTCCATGCCGAGCGAATCATACGCAAGCTGATCGGACGGGTGAGTCAGCATCCGGCGGTCATTGGCTTTCAGACGGATAATGAGACCAAGCATTACCACACGAGTGGGCCCAATGTGCAATTGCAATTTGTAAAGTATTTGCGGGAGCGGTTCGAATCGCTGGAGGAGCTAAACCGCAAATTTGGTCTGGACTACTGGAGTAATCGCATCAATAGCTGGGAGGACTTTCCTTCGGTGGTCGGAACGATTAATGGAAGTTTGGGCGCAGCCTTTTCCCAATTCCAGCGCAAGCTGGTGACGGATTTCCTGGCATGGCAGGTCGCGCTGGTGAATGAATATAAGCGGGAAGACCAATTTGTTACGCAAAACTTTGATTTTGAATGGAGAGGTCATTCCTTTGGTGTTCAGCCAGACGTGGATCACTTTGCGGCATCGCAAGCCTTTGATGTGACTGGGGTGGATATTTACCATCCATCACAGGATGATCTGACCGGAATTGAAATTTCCTTCGGTGGCGATGTAGCGCGTTCGACGAAAAATAACAACTATCTAGTGCTGGAAACGGAAGCGCAGGCTTTTACCCACTGGGTTCCCTATCCGGGGCAATTGCGTCTGCAAGCGTTCAGCCATCTGGCTTCTGGAGCCAATATGGTGGCATACTGGCACTGGCATTCCATCCATAATTCCTTCGAAACCTACTGGAAGGGTCTGCTCAGCCATGATTTTGAACCGAATCCTGTGTATGAGGAAGCACAGACCATAGGGAAGGATTTTGCAAGATTGTCTCCGCATTTGGTCAACCTGAAAAAGAAAAATAAAACGGCGATTCTGGTCAGCAACGAAGCATTGACGTCGATTGACTGGTTTAAATTTAATATGAGCAGCCCGTTGAATTACAATGACATCGTACGCCGTTTGTATGACGAGTTGTATAAACTGAATATCGGGACGGATATTGTTCATCCAGGTACAGAATCGTTTGACGACTATGATCTCTTGATCGTCCCGGTCCTCTATTCTGCCCCAGACGCACTACTGGAGAAGCTGAACCGATATGTGGAGAAAGGTGGTCATATAGTATACACATTCCGAAGCGGATTTACTGACGAGCATGTGCAGGTGAGAACGTCCCGGCAGCCGGGCGTGATTAGCGAAGCCTGCGGCATTCATTACAGCTTGTTCGTGGAGCCGAAGAAGGTGACGCTCAAAAATAATCCTTTTGAGGTGGCACCAGAGGACAATCAGGTAGATACGTGGATGGAGTTGATTACCCCGACGACCGCCGAAGTGTTGGCCTATTACGATCACCCGCATTGGGGAAAATATGCCGCGATTACGCAAAACCGCTATGGTCAGGGAACAGCGACCTACATCGGCTGTATCGTCAGCCCGGCGGTCATCCGCGAACTATTCAGCTCTGTAGCCAAAAAGGCGGGAGTATGGGGAGTGGATCAGGAAACGTCTTATCCGATCATTGTTAAATCTGGCACAAATGAGCTGGGACGGACAATCCGGTACTATTTTAACTATTCCGAACAAGCAGGCTCGGTGGTATATCCACATGGAGACGGCAAGGAGTTAATCGGGGGGCGTACAGTTATCCAAGGACAAACGCTTCCATTAGAGCCTTGGGATGTTATAATTATCGAAGAAGCGTAAATGATGAATAATGAGCTGAAACCAACTTACGAATAATATCATATAGGTATTCTCCGGGAGTATCCGGTAAATGAAGCGCCCCTGCGAATTGCGGGGCGTTTTCGCATATGGCTGAGTAGAGGAGTGCATCGCTATGCCAACCCGAGCAGTCCGCTGGTTCCGGGCGCTGACGGCCCCGTATCGACGCAGCATTCAGCTTAAGCTGATCTTGACGATGATTGTTCTATCTGTGCTGCCGGTCATTGCTGTCACGGTGCTGGCTGCGGAAAAAAGTAGAGCTTCCATGGAAACTGAAGTGGTAGAGACGAACATGTCCAATATGAAATGGACGGGGATCTATATCAGCGACCAGCTAGATCGTCTGAATCATCTGATTTACAGCATTCAGATCAGCCCTGATCTGAGCGATTATTTGAATGAGCGCGAGCCTGACAATCTTTCGAGCCAATTTAATGCCCAGCGAAAAATGCTGAATACGATGGCGAATGTGTATTATTCGGCCGGAAGTCATGTGATCGGCATCCAGCTTTATTTGAAGCAATCGCAAACCCTGTTTACCTTTAATAGCATGCAAAATGAAATTACGACAGTGAGCGGTATTCCCCCACAGTATGCCGAGATGTGGCAAGCGAATAAGGATTATTCGATTCGTCCAAGCTCTGCTGACCCGGAACGCTTTACTTTGACGCGCAGTATTCGGCGTTTTGAAGATCAGAAGCAGACGGGAGCTATTTCATTGGATGTATTGTGGTCGCAATTCGATCAGACGCTGGGCCTGCTGGGACGAGGGGATCAGCATCAGGTGCTTATTACAGATGCGGATGGCAGGGTCATGTATCCAGCACAGGCTCGGCAGTCGCCTCCACCTGCAGGTGTGCTGACAGCTCTTCGTGACGTTAAGCCGGGCCCTGGAGTGATTCAAACTGCTGAACATTATGTGTTCTATAATGATCTAGATGTAGTTGGGCTAAAGCTGGTCAAAATCGTACCCACTTCCTCCATTAACCACAGTGCCTTTTCAACCATGCTGTATGGTATTATCGTAGGCGTGATTTCAATCCTGGTTTCCATCTGCATTGCCGTTTTCATCGCATGGCGGACTGCACGTCCGATTGTTCATTTGGCGCGTTCCGTACAGGAGCTGGATATGATCAAAGGACCGATTGGACAGCCAAGTACACGCCCGGATGAGATTGGGCTGCTGGAAAGAAGTCTGCATGGGATGGCAGGCCGAATTCGCGAGCATATTCAGGCGGAATACAGTATAAATTTGCAAAAAAAGACGGCTGAATTGAAAGCGCTCCAAGCGCAGATTCATCCACATTTTCTGCAAAATACGCTGCAAATGATCGGAAGTATGGTATTTTCTCAAAAGCCGGAGGACACCTATGAAGTCATTCGGTCGCTGAGTGAGATGTTCCGTTACGTGGTACGGGAACCTCAGGATTTGGCCTCTTTACGCGCAGAGCTTGACCATGTGGGACACTATATGCGCATCCAGCAACGGAGATTTCCACAAAGATTGGTATTTCAGGTGGAGTCGGAAGAACAGGCGATGGATATTCGACTGCCTAAGCTATCGCTTCAGCCATTGTTGGAAAACGCGTTTCAGCACGGTCTTGATCGAAAGGCGGGAGCATGGCAAATGGGGATTCGGGTGGAGATTATGAAACAAGATGTGTGTATTACGGTTTGCGATAATGGAAACGGCATGGCCCCGGACAAGCTGGAAAAACTACGGGCAAAGCTGGAAAACGCGTCGGAGGAACCGATCTGGGCGCAGGGTAGTCATATCGGATTGAGCAATGTGTCTTCACGCATACGGATGAATTTTGGAATGCACTACGGAGTGACGATAGATAGTGAGCAGGGAGTCGGTACACGTGTCACCATCCGCATTCCATTCACCTCAGCAGAGGAGGGAAAAGTATGATCAGAGTATTAATTGTGGACGATGAGCCGTGGAACCGCGATATTCTGAAGACATTTGGCACATGGGAAAAACTTGGAATGTTGGTAGTGGGTGAGGCTGAAGACGGGGACGAGGCGTTCAGGCTGGTCGGGGAGTTAGCTCCCCATATTGTGATTACTGATATGCGCATGCCGGGTGCGGACGGAGTGGAGTTGCTGCAAGCACTAAATAACCATTGTCCTGATGTGAAAATCATTGTCGTGAGTGGATATGATGACTT
>NZ_WUDQ01000990.1:0-711 GCF_009827695.1 Paenibacillus sp. OT2-17
GCTGGATGTCTATTTTGCACTTGGTGCACTGCTCATTCCCGCAGTGGTAAGCCTGTATATCTGGCTTGGAATGTGGTATCTGACCTTCTACACCATTTCCCTTCTGACGTTTATTCTGGGACTGTTCTGGATTACCATGCCTGCTTCCTCCTCTTCCCACCTTATCCAAGCAGATCTCCAAACCTCTGAGCGATCGGTCGAACAAGCCCGGTACTCGGTACAGCACCGTGTGTTACTGGGAATATTCATTGTATTCTTCTTTGTTTACATGGGGCTTGAACTGGGGCTCATGAACTTCCTGCCCTCTATTCTGATCGAGACCCTGCAGATTCGGGAATCCGTAGCCTCGTTGGGTGTTAGCATACTCTGGATTGCGATGATCATCGGCCGCATGTTCTCAGGGAAGATTGCTGAGTCAGCAGGATATATTCCTTTCCTGCTGTGGAGCGGAATCGGAACTTTCTGCTTTCTGGTTGCAATGGCGTTTGTATCCAGTCAGTGGGCTACATACCTTCTGATTTTTGGTGCAGGGTTATTCATGTCCGGTCTCTTCTGTATTGCCCTCGTCTATGCGAACCTGCTGATTCCGAGAATGACCGAGAGAACGACCAGCATTCTGATTGCGTCAGGCGGAATTGGCGGAGCAGTTCTTCAATATGTAACAGGCTGGAGCATGAGCGAATGGTCGGTGACGACTACCCTTTGGATTTT
>NZ_WUDQ01000991.1:0-707 GCF_009827695.1 Paenibacillus sp. OT2-17
GCTGAAAATCTTATCCATTTACATGATCATTAAATTTTGGGAGGCAAGAAGTATGAATTTACTAAACAAGGTTATAGAATGGGACTCGTTGGCTGAAAAAGCAATACAAGGCAGCCGTGTATCGCTGGAAGAAGGCATAGCGGTACTGGAAGCCGACGATGAAGAATTATTACCGATTATGCAAGCTTCATTTCGGGTGCGGCATCATTTTTATGAAAAAAAAGTAAAGTTCAACATGATCATCAATGCCAAAAGTGGCCTATGCCCGGAGGATTGCGGTTATTGCTCACAATCTATCGTATCCACGGCGCCTGTGAGCAAGTACAGTATGTTGGACAAGGAATCACTGTTGGCTGGAGCTAGGGAAGCAGTAGCGCGGAGAGCAGGGACCTATTGCATCGTAGCTTCCGGCAAAGGTCCAACAGATCGAGAACTGGATCAGGTGATTGAGGCAGTACAAGAAATTAATCGCACGATGCCGCTCAAAATTTGCGCCTGCTTAGGGATTCTTAAGGGAGATCAGGCACGGCGGTTGGCAGAGGCTGGGGTACATCGATACAATCATAATTTAAATACAAGTAAGGCCAACTATCCCTCGATTACAACCACACATACATACGATCAACGCGTCGAAACTGTGAAAATGGCTCAATCTCACGGAATGTCTCCATGCTCTGGCGTTATTATCGGGATGGGGGAAACGAATG
>NZ_WUDQ01000992.1:0-707 GCF_009827695.1 Paenibacillus sp. OT2-17
TAGAGCAACCGAACCTGAAGCAGAAGCTACCTGTCCGAAATAGGAGGCTACTACTGTACCTTCAATATGATCTCCATAGTAAGCACGTCCTGTGGTTGCTAATGGACATGTTGGACCACAGTCGATTGGCTTTCCTGCCTGAAATTCGATTTCTGAGCCGTAATACAATGTTGGAATTCCACGGAAAGTCCACATTAAACTCATATTCTCAGCCCATGCAGCCGTGCCCCCCGTATACCGGGTCGATGATTTGTTAGGTCCATAATCATGGCTATCTACATACACTACGTTATAGGTCGCATCGTTATAACTGTCATCCGAATCCTTGCCATTCCAAAATGCGTTATTTGCATCACTAAAATTCATATGCATCCTCATATCAATTACATTCATCCCGGAGGATTGCGAATGGTCCGGTTCATGATACATATTCCCTTTGAGGAATGCATTATCGGATAAAGGCTGATTGGCTGTACCAAGATTATTTTCGTGTTGATATTGTTCCAACGCTGCTACTTCATCATTGGTGCTATACTCTTTGCGTTCCTTCCAGGTGAAGAATTGAGCCGAATGATTCACAGAACCTCGGTTCCATTTATCGTTAACGAAAGCACCCACTTCACCGAACATATAGAAATTACGTCCTTTTTCACCAAACTTCTCAATCGCCCGCTCCTGCGCTGCAGGAAGAAAATGACGGTTCCAGG
>NZ_WUDQ01000993.1:0-706 GCF_009827695.1 Paenibacillus sp. OT2-17
GCTTGCCAGCATAGATCTGCTGCCCGTCGGAACGCACCTGCGAGCCCATGCTCTCCTGCTGTAAAAGCCTGCTGTGCATGTGTTGTAAAGACAAAGGCCGCCGCCGCTTCGTTCCACTGATGCTGGGCGCTTCTTCCACGCGGCGGAATTTCCCCGTGCGGGGATAGCGCCAGTAATGTGCTGAGAGCCCCCCTGCGAAGGTGGTCACGCAGTTCGAGTGCGCAGCTGCCATCATATCCGTTCTCCAGCATCACGCCCAGATGAAAACGTGTAACGATATCGTAGGCAAATGGGCTATTGGGCCGATCCAACGGACCATCCTGATACAGGCCCAACCTGGTAAAACGAGGCAAATGGTAGCTGCGGATATACGTCTCCATCCATTCCGAATCGGCTGCAATTCCTTCCGTTGCACGCAAAAACTCGCCGGAAATCATAATCGCATTCCAGTTGATCATCCGGTTCGGATTCTTCATTTTGCTCATCGTAAAAATGTAGGTCTGCTCCGGCTGAATTCTGCTCAGTTGCTGCTTCCATGCCATGGCTTGTTCTGGCAGCAGATTTTTAAGGAGCCGATACGCTCCCATCATCATAATTGGAAAAAAGTCTGGGTGGTGATCTGGCGCTTTTTCCTCCACTACACAAGCTATGCTATGCGTCAAGGCCGCAGCAGCAGATTCCAGTAAATCATGCCGGCCTTCTTTGA
>NZ_WUDQ01000994.1:0-703 GCF_009827695.1 Paenibacillus sp. OT2-17
GTTCGTCGATTCCCCGTTTGCGGAGGGGGAGAAACTGTACCGCTCGGGCGACTTGGCGACTTGGCTGCCGGACGGCAACATCGAATACCTGGGCCGGATCGACCACCAGGTCAAAATCCGCGGGTACCGGATCGAACTGGACGAAATCGAGACGCAACTGCTGAAGATCGCCGCCGTGCAAGAAGCCAAGGTGCTCGACTGCGACGACGCGAACGGCCAAAAGCAGCTTGTCGCTTACTATGTCGCGGAAACGAGGCTGGCGGCGCATGAACTCAAGGAGGAGCTCGCCAAGCAGCTTCCGGGGTATATGATTCCTTCGTACCTCGTGCAGCTTTCGGGGATGCCGCTGACCCCGAACGGGAAAATCGACCGCAAAGCGCTGCCCGCGCCGGAGGAAGCCGCGGTCGGAGGAGCGGAATATGTCGCGCCGAGAACGCTGCTTGAAATGAAGATCGCCCGCGTCTGGCAGGATACGCTTGGCGTTCCGCAGGTCGGCGTAAAGGATAACTTTTTTGAGTTGGGTGGCAATTCGTTAAGTCTGATGAGGCTCGTTCAAGCCGTTTATGATGAAACGGGATTTGAGATACCGCTGAACCGCCAATTCCATAATGTAACAGTTGAAGCCATGGCTTTCGGAGAGGATATTAAGGAACGACTACGTTTTAACGAAGGGAGGATTCATAAATGGGTCGCAGTCTCAAAA
>NZ_WUDQ01000995.1:0-699 GCF_009827695.1 Paenibacillus sp. OT2-17
TTCTCGCAAGTTTTGTAAGACATATACTTTCTATTATTTCAGCTCTTCTTTCATCCAGTCCTGCAGTTCAGCGAGATTTTCAAACATCAGGTCAGGTTTCACTCCAACGGTACGCACATGTTCGTCCATATTAGCGCGGGTCGTCACGCCCGACAGGATCAGAGCTGTTTTACAACCTGCTGCTGCACCTGCCGCAATATCTGTAAGCATATTATCGCCCACAACCAGAGCTTCATCCGCCCTAATGTTTAAGCGGTTCAGCGCATAGTTCATCAATACGCTTGAAGGCTTGCCGATGACAATAGGCTTTACCTGTGAAGCCGCTTCAATTGCAGCTCCAATCGTACCTGCACCTGGCGTTAGCCCATCATGTGAAGGCAATTGGAGATCCGGGTTTGTCAAAATAAAAGTTGCTCCTTCCCGAATCCAACGCATGGCAGCGGCCAGCGCATCATATGTAAATTGACGATCTATCCCCTGCACCACATAATCAGGATGGTTCTCAACAAGCTGCAAACCGGCTCCTGTGAGTGCATCGCGTAATCCTGTTTCACCAATACAATAGACACGAGCTCCAGGACTTTGCTGTGCAACATATTGTGCAGCTGCTAACGCCGAAGTATATACTTCATGGCTGGCCGCTTCAATTCCCATACCAACCAAATGCTCAGCCACCGATTCGGGTGTACGTGAAGCATT
>NZ_WUDQ01000996.1:0-698 GCF_009827695.1 Paenibacillus sp. OT2-17
AGGAAGACCACTAGTCGTCATTGCGGGCAATCATGATCAGCAGGAAAGGGTATCCTCGGTCACACCGCTGGTGAGCGGGCGCGGAATTACATTGCTGGGACTGCCCCATGGGGAAGCGGTACGCGTTCATACACCGCGAACGGGTGAAATGGCATGCATTGCAGCCTTGCCATATCCCTCCGAGTCTCGTCTGAACGAGCTATTGTCTGAAGACGGAGATGAAACAGTATTGCGCGAGGCATACAGCCGCCGTGTGGGCTTGCTGATGTCACAGCTGGGTACAGCATTTCGGAATGACACCGTCAATTTGTCGATGAGCCATATTTATGTGCTCGGCGGGCTGGAGTCGGACTCGGAACGTCCGATTCAGGTCGGGGGGGCGTATACCGTAGATCCGTCTGCTTTGAGCATTGGGGCACAGTATACGGCTCTAGGACATTTGCATCGTCCCCAATATGTGAAGGGAGACGGGCTGATGCGTTACAGTGGCTCGCCGCTGGCTTATAGCTTTTCCGAAGCCGGACAAGCCAAATCGGTTACGTTAATTGACGTGGTTGCTGGCAAGCCAGCTCAGGTCGAGGAACTGTATATTACCAGTGGACGCCCATTAGTGAGGTGGCGCGCACGGGGAGGTCTAGAGGAAGTATATCGCTGGCTGGACGAAGGACTGGATGCCGATGCCTTTATTGATCTGGAAA
>NZ_WUDQ01000997.1:0-698 GCF_009827695.1 Paenibacillus sp. OT2-17
CAAGTATTTCCATACAAATTATCGTTTCTTCGTCTTTAATCACTTTTTCTTTACCAAATACGATCGACTGATAAATATCGTCATACACTCGGGCATAGTCTCCCTTTTCAGAAACGACTTTTTCTTCATGATACTCGCCTTTATCATCCAAATATGTTAAGATGCCGTAATGCTCGGGCAGGTCGATGCCGAAATCGGCGTGTCCCTTAGGCAGATAGTATAATTTCAGATGCTCCTCCTGACGATCCTTCGTTTGCTTTATAAAAACGCCTTTTTTGCCGTATACAACAAAACTCGGCCGCTCTTTTAAGCGAAAAAAGCTGGATTTGATGGATACCTTGAGCGAGGGATAGTAAAAATCCAGATCAAAGTAATCATTCATTCTCCCAGCACCCAGCAATTGACGAACATCGTAATGGATTGTGTCCGGCTTCCCAAAATAGGAAAGAACCTGGTCAGTGGTATGAACGCCATGTCCATATAGGTAACTGTTATACTTGGAAAAATGAGAGGTAGAATTTGGAATCTCAGGGCGATAATAATCGTAATGCATCTCCACTTCCAGCAAATCTCCAAGTTTTCCTGATTCAATAACCTTCTGGGTAGTGAGGAAATCCGAGTCATAACGTCTATTCTGATAGCATTGTACAACCAGATTTTTCTCTTTAGCATATTGGAAGATCGACATGGCTTCTTCT
>NZ_WUDQ01000998.1:0-697 GCF_009827695.1 Paenibacillus sp. OT2-17
TTATACGGCTCCGCACGTTACGATTATGGATGAAGTAGATGTAACTGAACTGGTTGCTTTCCGTACTCGTATCAAACCAATTGCTGAGAAGAAAGGCACAAAAGTAACTTACCTGCCATTCATCGTAAAAGCTTTGGTTGCTGCTTCCCGTCAATTCCCGGCTCTGAATGCCACGATCGACGAAGAAGCAAACGAAATTGTCTACAAAAAATACTACAACATCGGTATCGCTACAGATACAGACAACGGCTTGATCGTTCCTGTTATCAAAGATGCTGATCGTAAGAGTATCTGGATGATTGCTGATTCCATTCGTGATCTAGCTGTGCGCGGTCGTGATGGAAAATTGGCTGCGAATGAGATGAGAGGGAGTACAATCTCCATCACTAACATCGGTTCCGCAGGCGGTATGTTCTTTACTCCAATCATTAACTTCCCTGAAGTTGCGATTTTGGGTACTGGCCGCATCAGTGAAAAAGCAGTCGTGAAAAACGGTGAAATTGTAGCTGCTCCAGTAATGGCTCTTTCCTTGAGCTTTGACCACCGTATTATTGACGGTGCAACTGCTCAAAACTTCATGAACTATATCAAACAGCTGCTCGCTAACCCTGAGTTGCTTGTTATGGAGGTGTAATCAATGGTAGTAGGAGACGCTTCTCTGGATATTGACACATTGGTTATCGGTGCGGGTCCTGGC
>NZ_WUDQ01000999.1:0-696 GCF_009827695.1 Paenibacillus sp. OT2-17
GCAAGGGGATGCTGGCTCAGATTGAGAAGGGGAAATCCAATCCTACGGTAACAACCCTTTGGAAAATTGCGAACGGTCTGCACGTATCCTTCTCCACCTTTCTTAAAGAAGAACCGCCGCAAATCACGAAGATTCGGAGGGAAGACCTGCATCCGGTTATTGATGAGGACGGTAACTATTTTGTTTACCCTGTATTCCCGTATCACGCTGAAAAGAAGTTTGAGGTGTTCACGGTAAGTCTGAAGCCAGGCTTTACACACCAGGCAGAGAAGCATTTGGGAGAGGAAACGATTCTCATGATCCGTGGGGAAATGTACTTTGAAATGCAGGGGCAACAGCTCAAGCTGAGTGCAGGGGATGCCGTGCAATTTCAAGTATCTGACATACATACCTACCGGAATGATTCGGATGAGGATGCCGATTTTTATGTATTGATTTATTATGCGGATTAGTGGGATGATTAGCATAGTCTAAAACAGGCTTCCACATCATGATTTTGCAAAATCCTGAGATATAAAAAGAGAGCAACGAGGAAAAGAGAGGAAAGAATCCATGGAAAGCAAGTACATCCGAGAAACCTACTGCTTCAAGACGTCCCGAGTATTTCCCAACGATATCAACAATCATAACACGCTCTTCGGCGGCCGATTAATGTCGTATATCGACGATATCGCATCTATTGCAGCTGCTAAGCTG
>NZ_WUDQ01000099.1:0-10687 GCF_009827695.1 Paenibacillus sp. OT2-17
CACATCATATCCATCAATATTTTCCATCATAATGTCCAGGAGGACGAGATCGAATGGCTCCTCGCTAATCATCCGCATGGCTTCCATGCCGTTTTCAGCCTGAAGCACAACCATTCCATCGCCTTCAAGAACCGTTTTAATCAATTTTCTGATAGCATTTTCATCATCAACAACCAATACTCTCGGTTTGCTCATTCTTGACCCCATTCCTTTCTAAAAGTCCTCTTACGAAAACCCTTTTTAATAATACAAAAAAACATCACTTTTTTATTTATGACAAATATTTAAATATCCGCTATATAAATGAGTTTATACGGAGTCAATCCCATTTATTTCTTAGCGCGTTAATGGGAGCAATGACCCAAAAACAAAACACGCCCTATGGGTTGAAACGCCTATGGTACTTCAAATATTCTCTCTTCTCGGTGTTTCACTTTTTAGTCTAGCATCATATTAGCCAACTCTATATGTTGTATGTCATACAGCTTCAAAAAACTCCCTGATTCCTTGTTGAATATCTTTATAAAACCTTTTCGTCAAGATTTTGGAAAAACCAATTTTGCCCCACTTGCTGCTGTAAGTGAACATCTCCCCTCATGGTTCAGTGGAATTGACCTTCCCTGCCCTTCCATAAAAGTATGGAGCTTTTCGGCACCAGCGAAGCGAGTGATTTGAATCCGAAGAAGCGGAGCGTTCGCCTTTGCCTCTGAATTCCCCCCTGTTCTCATTACAATGAGAGGAATTCAGAGGCAACAGCGATCGGAGGATCAAATCACACGCGAAGCGGCCTCTAATACTCCATACTTCTTTCCCCCATCTCCACAAACTGCTTTTGAGCCAGCTCACGGTACACCTGATGGGACTCTAATAACTCAGTATGAGTTCCTGCACCGGTCACCTTGCCCTTGTCCAACACGATAATCTGATCGGAGTGAACCACTGTAGACAAACGATGAGCAATGACAATCGTCGTGCGTCCCTCCATCAAGTTCGCTAGGGCCTTCTGTACCTCATGCTCAGATGAGCTGTCCAGACTAGATGTAGCCTCATCCAGCATGAGAATGTCAGGGCTACGAAGAAGCGCACGCGCAATAGCGATCCGTTGACGTTGCCCTCCAGACAGCTTCATTCCCCGTTCTCCCACCTCAGTGTTGTAGCCTTGAGGTAGATCCATAATAAATGTATCCGCATACGCCATCGTGGCTGCTCGTCTGACTTCTTCCAAGTCAGCTTCGCGCCCCAAGCCATATGTAATGTTATCTCTGACCGTTCCGGTCATCATTGAGCTTTCCTGCGATACATAACCAATTTTGGAGCGCCAGGAGGAAAGTGTATATGACGATATCGGTTCGTCTCCATAACGAATTTCCCCTGTATCCGGCACATAAAAGCGTTCCAACAATGAAAACAAGGTGGACTTCCCACTTCCACTCGGTCCCACGAATGCTGTCGTCCGGTTAGCCGGGATGACCAAGTTCGCATTATGAAGGACCTCTTCACCTTCAGTATAGGAAAAGGCAACATCACGAAGTATAATATCTCTGCTCTCTTTTGCCGCTTCCTGCTTCAACTCGAGCGGTTCCTCTTCATGATCTAAAATCGTCTGAATCCGTTCAGTAGCCCCAACCACCTTTTGTAGTCGTGAATACAGGGTCGTGAATTGTGCCATCGGTGTGATCACCTGAAACAGCAGCAAAATAAAAGCCACCAAATCCCCAGCGGTCAGCACACCCGATGCGACACGAACACCACCAACACCCAATATAATGACCAGCACTGCAGTCAACAAGAAGGTAGAAATGGGACCTACAAGAGCTAGGATGCGTGACTCTTGCAAACCGAAGCGGAACATCCGGTAAATACGATCCTCACCGGCCTGAGCCTCTCTGCTTTCGGTTCCGTAGGCCTTAACCAGTCTGATTTCGCCGATAACCTGACTCAACACTGAGGTCAGATCTGCCATCTCATCCTGCTGTTTTTTGGAGATACGGTACATTTTTCTGCCTACCGGAAATAAAATCAGGGCTGTTAGCGGAACAATAGCCATAATAATGAGCGTCATCACCCAATCCAGATAAAATAACAATGCAATACCACCAATAATTGCAATCACATTAGAAATCAGATTGACTAGATACTCCGTAATTAAGTTCATAATCAGGCTTGTATCATTGGTGACACGACTCATCGTATCTCCTGACCGATTTCGATCAAAGTAAGGGATAGGTAGAGATAAGATTTTATGCCATAAGCGTTTGCGCAAATTAGCCACAATCTTATGCCCAGCATAGTTCAACATATAGATAGAAACCGCCGAAGCCACCGCTTGAAGCACAAAAGCGCCAAGCAGACCAACAATGACCATACGGTTTAATGAAGAAAAGGTCAAGCCATCAATCAACCCTTTGGTCATCATGGGTACGATTAAACCAGCAGTGGTCTGAATCAGAGTCAGAATCAGGGCGATAATCAGAATGGCCTTGGGCGGATGCGCACTCGCAATCAATTTGATAAACCGCCCCATGCCAGCCTTATCGGGTCTTTTACCCGGCTTTTCCTTCATCCGGTCCTCCTGCTCATCTCGGTGTATATGATGTTCTTTTTCCATATACCATCAACCTCGCTTCCTGTCTGACCATTCTTGTTCAAACAACAACACCCGCGCTCTGCGCGGGTATGAACAGTACAATCTATCTTCGAGTTTACTACACCAGAGAATGAAGCACAAAGTTAGCCACAAACAGTACAGAAATAATATATAATGCGACAGGCACTTCCTTGCCCCGTCCTGCTGCCAGCTTGGCTACGGGGTATGCAATAAAACCAAATGCCATCCCGTCTACAATACTGTAAGTAAAGGGCATCATCACCATGATCAGAAATGCAGGAAACGCTTCAGTAAAATCACTGAAATCCATCTCTCGCACATTTTGCACCATTAGACCCCCAATGATGATCAACACGGGCGCAATGGCACTGTCAGGAATATAAGCCAACAGTGGAATAAAGAAAAACGTCGCCCCGAATAAAATAGCAGTTACCAGCGGTGTCATTCCCGAGCGGCCCCCCGCTGCAATACCAGCCGTCGATTCCGCAGCGGCTACCGCCGGACTGCTGCCCAAAATACCGGCAAAGATATTGGTTACAGCCAACACACGCAAGCTGTTTTTAAATAAATCCGGTCTTCCGATCATGTTGGTTTGTGCAGTAATCATACCAATATTCTCGAATAGTACAATGAGTAGGAGCAAAAAGACAGCGATCCAAAAAGCTACCGAGACAATGCCTGAAAAGGAAAGCTCTCCAAACAATTGCCCATACTGTCGCACCGTTTCAGAGGTTCGTACCGTGCTTGTAGGCTCTACAGCTCCCAGTATATAAGCAAGCCCAGTTCCCGCCAAAATGCTAATTAGTAAACCTCCCTGAACGTTACGCACAAACAATACAATAGCGAGCAGCAACGTTACACAAGCCGTAATTACCTTGGGATCATTAAAATGGCCAATAGCCACAAAAGTCGTCTGATGAGCAATCACGATGCCGCTTTTTTGCAATCCGATAAAGGTTAAAAACAAACCAATGCCTACCGTAATTCCGTGCTGCAAATTATGGGGAATCGCTTGGCTAATCAGCTTGTACAATGATGTAAAGGCCACAATGGCGAATAAGATCCCTGTGATGGCAACCACCATCAACGCTTCCTGCCAACTCAGCTTCATAGAATGTACGAGCGTATAAGTGAAAAAGGCATTAATCCCCATCCCTGGTACAACGACCATTGGAGATTTCCCACCAAAAGCCATAAGCAGGCAGCCAATCATTGATGTCAGCAGTGTCCCGAGCATCGCCCCTTGGAGAGGAATCCCGGCATCTGCCAAAATAGTTGCATTAACCATAACAATGTATACAACGGAAAAATAAGAAATGGCCCCAGCGGCTAATTCCTTTTTCCAATGATGCTCGGGCTTGAAACCGAGACTTCTGGACCACAGTCCATCCTTCATACCAAAACCCTCCAGCAAGTTGTTCAATCTGTTTGCAGTAAGCTGCGCTTTTTCAAAACAAAAAAGAGCTGTAGCAACTGTGACACAAAGGATGTGATGCACAGAACTACAGGTCTTAAAGTGAATACATACTGATGTAAATCTACGAATGCACTGCCATGCTATTTTTGCAACTTACACACCAGCATGTTCTAACAAATCCTTCACGGCTACACTGACCATGATCAGTCCTGCTACCGGAGGTACAAATGCATTGCTTGCAGGCGGCTGCTTCGCCTTCCGGATTTCAGGTGCGTTTGCAGGTACAATTTTTTTTGTAATTTCTTCACGTGGCTTCATTGGTTCTTCATCGGAGAATACAACCTTGACGCCTTTGGTAATACCTTCCTTGCGCAACTTGGTGCGGATGACACGGGCAATCGGGTCCATTCTCGTCTGGGAAATATCTGCAACTTGAAAACGACTCGGATCCATTTTGTTCGCAGCCCCCATACTGGAGATCATCGGAATCCCCCGTTTCAGGCATTCCTTAATCAAATGAATTTTGTAAATAATCGTATCCGAAGCATCCAGCACATAATCCAGTTCGTACTTGAACAGCTCCTCATATGTTTCTTCCGTATAAAACATGTTCAGTGCAATCGCTTCACATTCAGGATTAATCAGCTTCACACGCTCTACCATCAGATCAGCCTTTTTTTGGCCTACCGTCGTTGTCAACGCATGTATCTGGCGATTAATATTGGTGATATCTACAACATCTTTATCAATCAAAATGATACGTCCAACACCCGTGCGCGCCAGCGCTTCCACTGCAATCGAACCGACACCGCCGATACCCAGCACGGCCACCGTGCTATTTTTCATAACCTCTAGACCTTCAGTTCCGATGGCCAATTCCGTTCGTGAAAATTGATGCAACAATATGGTATATCCTCCCTCACTGATTTAAACTCTATGCCTGAACTCCAGCATACAAACCACGAACCCATTATCCATATGAGGGTAACGGGTTCATGGCATTCTATAAGCTATCTCATGCCAATGGATGGCACTTGCAAACGTCTTAAGCTTTAGGCGCAACAGGCTTCGGAGCAAGACGAATATGAAGCTGATCCAATTGAGCTTGATCCACTTCGGCTGGTGCATCCATAAGCAGGTCTGTCGCGCTGGCTGTTTTCGGGAATGCAATAGTTTCACGCAGATTTGTACGACCTGCAAGCAGCATGACAAGACGGTCAAAACCGAAGGCAATACCACCATGTGGAGGCGTACCATATTCAAATGCATCCAGCAGGTAACCGAATTTATCCTTCACTTCTTCAGGCGGCAGATTGAGCGCTTTGAACATTTTTTCCTGAACTTCACGTTTGAAAATCCGCATCGAGCCACCACCCACTTCGTAGCCGTTCAGCACGATATCATAGGCTTGAGCACGAACTTGACCTGGATCGGTATCCAAGAGGCCAAGGTCTTCGTCCTTCGGACGGGTGAACGGATGGTGTTCCGCCACATAACGTTTTTGTTCTTCGTCATAGCCGAGAAGCGGGAAGTCTACAACCCAGGCAAATTTGAATTTGTTATCGTCGATCAGTCCCAAATGACGGCCAATTTTCAGACGAAGTGCGCCCAATACATCAGCAACTACCTTTTTATTATCCGCAGAGAAGAGTAACAGATCGCCTTCTTCGGCTCCTGTGCGCTCCTTCAATGCTTCGATTTCTTCCGGTGTGAAGAATTTAACGATAGGCCCCTTGAATTCGCCTTCCTTCACTTGAATCCAAGCCAAGCCCTTTGCTCCATAACGCGCTGCAAAAGGACCCAGGTCATCAATGTCCTTACGGCTCCACGTGCCACATCCTTTGGCATTAAGGACTTTAACTTCGCCACCCTTTTCAATTACGGAAGCAAATACTTTCACACCACTGGTTGCCACGATATCATTAACATTTATCAGCTCAAGACCAAAACGCAGGTCAGGCTTGTCAGAACCATACTTGTCCATTGCCTCTGCATGTGTAATCCGTTGGAACGGTGTTTCCAGTTCTACCCCAACGGTTTCTTTGAACAATTTCACCATAAGACGCTCCATCATTGGCAGCAAGTCATCCTGTTGCATGAAGGAGGTCTCGATGTCGACCTGCGTAAATTCAGGCTGACGGTCAGCACGCAAATCTTCATCACGGAAACAACGTGCAATTTGGTAGTAGCGCTCCAGGCCACCCACCATCAGCAATTGCTTGTACAGTTGTGGCGATTGCGGCAAGGCGAAAAACTCACCTTCATGCACCCGGCTAGGTACCAGATAATCACGTGCGCCCTCTGGGGAGCTTTTCGTCAAAATTGGTGTTTCCACCTCGACGAACTCTTCTCCGTCCAGGAAGTCACGGAATATTTTTGCTGCTTTGGAGCGCAGTTTCAACGTCTGGTACATTTCCGGACGACGCAGGTCCAAATAACGGTATTTCAAACGCAGAGACTCGTCCACTTCTACACCATTTTCAATGAAGAACGGAGGTGTTTTGGACGCATTCAATACTTCGATTTCAGTGACACGCACTTCAATTTCACCTGTAGGCAGATTCGGGTTAATGGTTTCTGCATCACGCTTAACAATGGTACCGGTAACCTCAAGCACATATTCACTACGAACACGATCCGCAATTTGCAGTGCGTCACCGGAATATGCCGGATTAAACACAATTTGTACAATTCCGCTACGGTCGCGCAGGTCAATAAAAAGTACGCCCCCCAAATCACGACGGGTTTGTACCCAACCGTTCAATGTAACTGTTTCTCCGATATGCGCATGAGTCAATGCGCCGCATTCATGACTCCTTTTCATAATACACACTCCTGTTTATGTTTAGTAGTTAATGCTATATGACAACCAGAGGAAGCTCCACTGATTGATGTTACATCATTTTGTTTATCCTAATTCTTCCACCAGCTGATCCAGCTTAACGGTACGCTGCTCGCCAGTTTCCATGTTTTTCAGTGCAATTTCACCTTGAACCAGCTCATCCTCACCCAGAATCGCAGTATACCTTGCTTTAAAGCGATCGGCTGATTTCATCTGTGCCTTCATTTTACGCCCCAGATAATCTCGTTCTGCGGAAAATCCGGCTTGACGCAACTTGAATAGTTGTTTGGTCACTTCTGTTTCTGCTGCTTCTCCCAACGCTACCATATAGATATCTAACGGCTTGGCTTCGTTCAGTTTGACACCTTGATGTTCCAGGATCAGCTGAATTCGCTCCAGTCCAATGCCAAAACCAATGCCCGGCTGATCCGGTCCGCCCAAATCTCCAACCAATCCGTTGTAGCGGCCGCCTCCACCGATCGTATCTATGGCACCAATTCCTTCAGCTTTGAATTCGAACGCTGTCAACGTATAGTAATCCAGCCCCCGTACCAAACGCGGGTTAACTGTATATTCCACGCCCATGGCATCCAAATTTTGCTTCACTTTCTCAAAGTGTGTGCGAGATTCCTCGTCCAAGCTATCCAAAATCGAAGGTGCACCTCCAAATTTGTCCTGGTCATCTTTGCTATCCAGCACTCGCAGCGGATTACGCTCAATGCGTGCTTGGCTCTCCTTGGTCAACGTATCCTTAATTGGCATCAAGAAGTCCACCAGATGCTGACGATAAGCTGCCCGGCTGGCTGCATTACCGACGGAGTTAATCTCCACTTGTACTCCTTTCAAGCCCAGCTCACGGCAGAATTGATACCCGAAAGCAATAACTTCTGCATCCAACGCCGGATCGACCGCACCAAATGCTTCAATTCCAAATTGGTGAAACTGGCGCTGACGCCCAGCCTGTGGACGCTCATACCGGAACATCGGGCCGATATAATACAGCTTAGTTACATCCGGCTCCCCGTATAGTTTGTTCTCCACATAGGAGCGGACAACCCCTGCTGTTCCTTCCGGACGCAAAGTCATGCTGCGCTTCCCTTTATCCTCAAAAGTATACATTTCTTTTTCCACCACATCCGTCGTTTCACCCACACCTCGAACGAACAAATTCGTTTGTTCGAACATTGGCGTACGAATCTCTCGGTAATTAAAGCGGCGGCTAATCTCACGGGCTTTTTCCTCGACAACTTGCCACTTTTCTACACTGCCCGGCAGCAAATCCTGTGTTCCTGTCGGTTTTTGAAAGGCCATTAACGTATCCCCCCATCGTTGTATTTCGTATTGTGCACTTTCTTCTTGCTCCACTTTCAATATAAAACAAAAAATCCCTCGTCCTGTTAACATTAACAGGGACGAGGGATTGTCGTTTACAATCACCCGTGGTACCACCCACATTCCGGAGTTTGCCCAGACAACCAGCATAAGAATCACTCATTGCCCGTCAGCATTATGCTGACTCCGCTCATACGTATAACGCCCGTAACGCGCAGTACGGCTATTATGCAGGACCATCCACTGTAGGCACAGTTGCAATGCACTTTCAGTAGGGTTTCCTCAATTGTTCGCCGCCTGTTCTCGGGGAGGTCATTCATCCGCTCATCAAGGGAATTTTTACAGCCTGGAAATTCCTCTCTGCGCTTGTGGGTTCGGAGTACTTGGTCCCGTCATCAAATCATTTTTCATTATTTTATGATTTTAATGAACCGCCTCGACAAAGTCAAGACATTCTCCCTATAATCGGACAAATAAGGCTTATAAAAAGAAAATAACCTGCGGAAACGGTCCGCAGGTTCAAAAAGATATATCAAAAGGGGGTCATGCTGTTATTATAAACAACGAATATTAAGGAATGATGTTTCGAATATTACAATTGTATTACAGTCACTCTTTTGCGGCTAAATCCCTCAAGTATCGACAGTCTTGTGGCGCGCTCTCAGCTTTAATCCAACTGCGATACATATCCACGATTGGAACGTAGCTTATAAATGACCTCATCATAATCGGCGTCATTCACCTTTGCTGATAATACATACCGCAATTCATCTTGATCACCGTTAATATACACATCTGTCGCACGGAGCAACCCTCCATCATGATTCGTTGTTCCGTTCCGATCTTCATCCAGGTCCCTTTGGGCTGAGCCAGAGTTAATCTGGCCATCCTTCACATCTGGTAGAATATTCTCGCCATAAACACCCGCCGCAGGGATTGCCGCACCCGCAGGACCTCCTGTGCTCACAGAGCCTGTATTGTTATAGGGGACCAGCGGAATTAAAACTCTCGTCTCCCGGCCGAGCGCATCATCCAAAGCACCTACTTCCAAATGTTCAGTTCTATAAGCTTGAAGCGAAGCTCTGGCACCCTCAGCTTCATCTTCTGTGCGAAAATAAGCCTGAATCTGTTTTGCCATATCAAATCCTCCTCGTTTGGGAATTGTACTGGCATTAATCTAAGAAAATATTCGCGTTCAAATTACAATACTTTTAATAACTCACGCACAAAGGCTGGCTCATCCTTAGGGGTCCGAGACGTAATAAAGTTACCGTCCACAACCGCCTCTCGATCCTCAAAATGAGCACCCGCATTAATCAAGTCATCTTTCAATGGAGGATAAGCTGTAATCGTCCGGCCCTGTAACAAATCAGCACTCGCCAAAATTTGCGGCCCGTGACAGATAGCGCCTATCGTTTTTTTGGACTCATTAATTTCAGTCACAAATTTCAGAACATGTGCATCCAGTCGTAGATTTTCCGGGGAGGATCCGCCGGGAATAACAACTGCATCATAGTCACTTGATTTCACATCTGCAATGGCTTTTTCAATAGTGTAGCTTGCTTTACCTTGCTTACCGCTCACTTTCTCACCTTGCTTCAGCCCAACAATATCTGCCTCATGTCCAGCCTTTTTTAATTCATCATAAGGTACCTTCATTTCGGAATCTTCAAATTGGTCAGCCAATAAAAATGCAATTTTACTCATTAATGTTCAGATCTCCTTTCCGGTTATCCTCAAAACAAGTTTAAAATTAAGTTTGTTTCTCTACCACGCTTTGTTATTACCCGCTTGATCAGTTTTTATAACAATTCGCAGCGACGGAAAAGAAAAAGGAGCCTTTCGGCTCCTGCACTAATTCAATGCTACATATTTTATTTTTGACCTCTTTGTGCTGCTTTCGGGTAGAACCTCATTAACGCTCCATTTAACCCGATGTTACCTACGCGGCAAAGCACCGCGTCCCGGCTTGTCGATGGCTGTTGCAACATGCTGCAATAACGTATCAGCATTACGAGTAAGGCTGATTGCCTCCTGCATACTACCGGGAAAAAGCAGCACAGTGCTTCGATGCCCGTCCATTTTTGGGGTTTGACGCATAGCTTCGTCTCTCCTGTCACCCTTAGGCTATCCGCCTGGCTAATCACCAATCGGGATGACATTATGGTCCCTCTGAACAGCTATTTTATTCTACTCAGATCACGCCATGAATGCATAGTTACGAACGTTCGGTATCCAAAATCAGTGTCACTGGGCCCCAGTTCGTCAATGAAACATCCATCATAGCCCCAAAAATTCCCGTTTCTACCTCCAGGCCCTTGGCTCGAAGCTGACTGTTGAAGAAATCATACAGCTTCTCCGCTTCCTCTGGTTTAGCCGCCCCCATAAAGTTAGGCCTTCTTCCTTTACGGCAGTCACCATACAACGTAAATTGAGAGACAGACAAAATGGCTCCACCGACATCCAGAACGCTGTCATTCATTTTACC
>NZ_WUDQ01000009.1:0-72529 GCF_009827695.1 Paenibacillus sp. OT2-17
ATGAATGGACAAATTCTACACATTGTCTGACGTGCTCCACTGTAATACCATGTCTGGAGCCAGGTGCAGGCAACGTAATAACGTCAGCACCAGAATCGATCAAGTCCTTAATAATTTCATTGGAAGGTCTCTCGCTCAGTGGATCCCCCAATACTTTCTCAATGGTTCCGTCTTCCCATTTTCCGGCGCAGATCAGGATTTTGTCTCCCAGTGTTTCTTTTGCCAGCTTGGTAGCCTCAATGATCCGTTCAAAGGTTGTACCTGCGGAAGGATTTCCTCCCAATACGATAAAGTCAGCTCCAATCTCTAAGGCACGCAGGAAGTTCTCTCTGGAAGCGATTCTTCCTTCTTTGGCCTCCACATATTGTTCTCCCGCAACCTGAGCATCCGGGCTTGGACACTCAAAATAAATACCGAGCGGAACACCGGCCCATTCCTTGATTTGCTTCAGGCTATACGGCTTATCAGCCAGCTTGCCATGCTTCATTTCACGCAATCCGATATTGGATTCTTCCTTGATCATATCAAAGCCATTCAGCATAACCATATCTGCGCCGTAAGCTGCTTGGATCTCCGCATTGGTAACGCCATCGACCAGGCCGGAATTCAGCATCACATGATGCTGTCCCATAATGACGCGCCCTTCAGAAGCCAGAATGGATTCTTTTAGATCTGCTGCGCTAAATTTCAAAATATCCGTTTTCGTGCTTGCGATTAATCTTTTTGCCAATGTAATCTCCTCCAAGTCATTTATGTTTTAAGTGGTCGTTCGTCAGCACAAATGCTGTTCCTCGATGTCGGATATCATCTTGATGCGGTCGCCATGGCGTCCTCCTTCAAACTCAGCCTCCAGCCATGATTTCACTATCATTTTCGCCAATTCGCTTCCGACGACACGTGCACCGAATGCAAGAACATTTGTATTGTTGTGCTGCTTGGACAGCTGTGCAGAGTAAGGCTCGCTGCATACTACAGCCCGAATTCCCTTGACTTTGTTGGCCGAGATGGATATTCCCACGCCTGTGCCGCAAATCAGAATGCCTGCGTCAGCCTGCTTTCCGACCACAGCCTCTGCAACGAGCTTTCCATACTTCGGATAGTCGGTTCTTTCTGAAGTTTGCGGTCCATAGTCCATGACCTCATGACCCAGTTCATTAAGATAAGTTGAAATCGTCGTTTTAAGCTCTACAGCCACATGGTCGCTACCGATGGCAATTTTCATGGCTTTATTCCTCCCCGAATTAGATATTTTTTAATCTGTTAATGATGGTTTTGTAAGATTCTTCTTTACCAAACAAAGTGGATGTCCCCAGTACGAATCCTTCAACCCCGTAGTGTGCCAATTCGTTGATCTTCTCTTCGGAGATAGCCCCATCAACCACGATTGTATAATTCAATCCCTTTTCGTGTTTAAAAGCTTGCAGCGCTTTAATCTTGTCGTTCACGAAGGGTAAATATTTTTGCCCTGCAAAACCCGGATTTACGGTCATGACCAACACATAGTCAACCATGCCAAGTAAAGGTTCTACTGCAGCAATGGCTGTCCCCGGATTAAGAGCGATTCCCGCTTTTACCCCTCTTCCAACAATTCGGTCAATGGTGCGCGTCGGGTGCATATCGGCCTCCGGGTGAAAATAAATGATGTCTGCACCCTTATCGGCAAATAAATCAATATAGGCGGAAGGGTTGTCTATCATCAGATGTACATCCATTGTTTTTTGGGTTTGTTTACGGATAAACTCCAAATCCTGAAGCCCCATTCCGAAATTAGGGACAAATCTACCATCCATAATATCAATATGATAAATATCCACATTGGCTTCTTCCAGCGCGTTTACTTCATGTTCCAAGGAGCTGAAATTAGCGCACATCATGGAAGGACATAATAACATACTCATTCATAATCACCCTTCTTTTAAAATAGAGTAAACGATTACTCAAACGACATAATCTGTTTAACATTTTCCAAAAAGCAGCAGTTGATCTTTATGCCCTTTGGTATTGAATAAATCAGTAGAGAAAACGTTTACCCATTGAAAAAAATAACAACAGTTCATGGCTCGAACTTCATCACTTGTTGGTTTCTCACACATCATATGGATTCTGACTCTCTTGGGTAAACGATTACATTTAACATAATTAAAGTTATCATTTTCTGATATTGTTGTCAAACCATTTTTTTGTTGGATATTAAACGGGAAAGTTTACAGCATAATAGAGCACAGCTCAACCATCTTACTCTGGAGAGGTAAAACAGTACCTATGCTCACCTCTCCCTTGGCTAATGCAAGATGATATCTGACCACGAAACTAGGTGGTACTGCGTTGTATCAATCGTACTGGGATGGAATAATGCTGCTCTTGTTCCATCTTGTCTCCACTCAGCATACGAAGCAGCATACTGGAAGCTTTATCTGCAAGTGTTTCTTTATCCTGTTCAATTGTAGTCAATGGCGGATTACAGTATTGGGAAATTGTGTCATTATCAAAACCCACTATCTTGACTTCACCGGGGACCTGTACTCCGAATTTCTGTAACGCCAGTAATCCGCCCAAAGCCAACCAGTCATTAGTTGCAAAAATACCGTCAAACCGCAGTCCTTTTTCCAAGACATGTTTAATAGCAGCCTGTGCGGTCTCCAGAGTAGGCCCATCATTGCGAACTGCAACCAAGTGGTCCTCGGATGGATGCAGTCCATGCTTTTGCAAAGCATCTTTATACCCGTACAGACGCTCATTAACAGAGGATAGATTGTTTTGCTTGGTCAACAGCAAAATTTCCTTGCAGCCTTTGTTAATCAGCTCCTCTGTCGCCAAAAATCCACCCTCATAATGATTGGACTCAATAAAAGCTACGTTCGTATTAATCTTTGGTCGTCGGTCAATACATACAATCGGAATGGGACGTTTAAGCAATTCCGCAGAAAGCTCCTCCTGACCCGAAATGCAGATCAGACCATCTACCATTTTTCCATCCAAAGTTTTCAAATATTCTCGTTCCTTCTCCGCATCTTTAGCAGTATTACATATAATGGTAGAATATCCTTGTTTAAAAAAGAAGCTTTCCACTTTTTGTACAATGACTGAAAAAAATTCATTATTAATATCCGGCACCAAAACGCCAATCGTCTGTGATTTACTCATCCGCAGGCTTTTGGCGATGCTGTTAGTCTCATATTGGTACTTTTGGATTACTTCAACAACCTTCTGCCGTGTTTCCTCAGAGAAGCGACCATTCTCGTTAATCACACGGGAAACCGTAGCTACAGAAACTCCACTTAACCTGGCAATATCCTTTATGGACACTTGATTTTTTTTCATATTATTTCCCTCAAATAATTATATTGAGTAAACGTTTTCCTGATTGGAGATTAACATAATCCTAATATGGGTGTCAACTGACACACTAGCATAGAAAGAGTTTTCCGCCAAAATACGAAGAGACCACAAGTCAACATACCATTTAATGAGTAAATACAACCTTTATAAGGAATACTTTAGGAACAACTTGTATCTTAAGGAAAAATGAATTAATCGTATGGAGGTGATCATCATGTGGTCTAAAATAATTTCTTATATTCCAAGCTGGAGTACACTCTTTCAAGCAGGCCTCGCGTTGATTATTCCTTTAGGGATTTATTATATAAACACCTCGATTTATTCGTTTGTTGGCAGTAAGGGAGCGAAATCCAAGCATTCTTCTGGTCGTTCTCTTTCCGACGAACATAACGAAGGCCACACTGATCAGCAGCATGAACCAAGCTCCAAAATTACAGGGAATTATGATTCCGACTTAAAGTCGATCCAAGAAGCTATAGGCGAAAATAGTGATGTGCATTTTCGTGAGTTTGTAGTAAAGAAATATCATGCACGGTCCGTTTTAGTCTTCATAGATGGTATGCAGGATGAAAAGCTAATGAGCAAGCAGGTATTGGAGGTCTTGATGTTTGACGGCCAGCAGGCCCCACAGGAACAGCAGGAAAGTATAAATAGCTCTTTTATAAAAGAAAGCTTGATGCCGCTTACGCAAATTAGTGAAGTTGCTGATATGGAGGACCTGCAAGAGTCTATACTTTTAGGGCATACTGCCTTATTAATTGAAGGAATGAAGGGAGCACTGCTGGTAGGCTCGCCTAATGGCGCCATTCGCTCCGTCAATGAACCAACCTCTGAAGCATTACTTCGGGGTCCCAGGATCGGTTTTACGGAGGTATTAAGTGAAAATACTTCGATGCTTCGACGCCAAGGCATAAACAAAAGTCTGGAAATGAAGAAATTCCAAGTGGGAAGCCGAATCAAAAAAGATCTGGTTGTCGCGTACATCAAGGATATTGTGAATCCGGATCTCCTCGAAGAAGTAAACAGCAGAATTTCAAAAATAGACATGGACTTTTTAGCTGAATCCGGTTATGTGGAGCAACTTATTGAAGACAATTATTTAAGTCCGTTCCAGCAGGCTCACAACACTGAGCGCCCCGACCGTGTCATGAGTGCCTTGTTGGAAGGAAGAGTAGCGATTCTGCTGGATGGTACTCCCTTTGCACTTATTGTTCCGGTGACCTTCAGTATGCTACTCCAATCTCCCGAGGACTATTATGAGCGCTGGATTCCAGGGACACTTTTACGGGTGTTGCGATTTTTCGGAGCATTTATAGCGCTTATGGGTCCTGCTTTATATATCTCTTTTATATCGTTCCATCCCGGTTTGATTCCAACCAAGCTGATTATTAGCATCATCGAGACCCGTCAAGGCGTTCCTTTTCCATCTGTCATAGAAGTTATGATTCTGGAAATCTCTATCGAAATCCTGCGGGAAGCTGGCATACGATTGCCCAAGCCTATTGGTCCTGCCATGGGCATTGTGGGAGGCTTAGTCATCGGCGACGCTGCTGTCAATGCGGGCATTGTTAGCCCGTTCCTTGTGATTGTAGTTTCGGTTACTGCCATCTCTTCGTTTTCGATACCGACATATAGTGCGGGCATTACCTTGCGTCTTTTGCGTTTCGTCGGCATGCTATTTGCAGCAATCCTGGGCATGTTTGGAACCGTATTGTTCTTTCTGTTAATTTGTATCCATCTGACGAAATTAAAAAGCTTTGGCGTACCGTATGTGACTCCCTTCTCCCCTATGCGTCCAAGCGACTGGAAGGATGTGTACATTCGAGCCCCTATATCTCTGATGAAACGAAGACCCGTTATGATGAAAACTCAGCAAAGCAAGCGCAAATCATAGCACCCGGAGGAAGGAGGAAGGATTGTGTTTAGACGTTCTGATGATAAGATTACATCCAAACAGGCGGCAGTATTCCTGACCAATACGGTATTGGGCGCAGGGATTTTGACACTGCCGAGAGGTGTAACTGAAACGGTAAAGACTCCGGATGCATGGCTCTCTGTCCTGCTTGGCGGATGTATTGTCATATTAGTGGTGTTGCTCATGGTAAAATTAAGCCAACAATTTCCCGGAAACACTGTGTATCAATACTCCAGGAGAATCGTCGGTATCATTCCAGGAGGATTTTTAAGTCTATTATTAATCATATACTTTATCATCATCGCTGGCTTTGAGATTCGTGTTTTAGCTGAAGTGACGATTTATTTTTTGCTTGAAGGGACACCCATATGGGCGATTGTGATTCCATTCATCTGGGTGGGAAGTTATCTGGTTTTTGGAGGTATTAATCCCATTGCGCGGTTATACCAGATTGTACTCCCGATCAGTCTCTTCTTTTTACTCATCTGTTTTGTCCTTAGCCTAAGGATCTTTGAAATTGACCATCTTCGTCCTGTATTGAGTAACGGTATTCTTCCAGTAGTTAAGGGGCTAAAGTCGACTGTCCTTGTTTTCACTGGATGTGAAGTCGTCATGACACTGGTCGCTTTCTTGCAGTACCCTGAAAAAGCCGTAAAGGCCATGGTAGTGGGAATCAGCATCCCTTGGGTATTATACTTTTTGACCGTAGTTATGGTAGTTGGCGGGTTATCGGTGGACTCTACTATAACAAGTACCTGGCCCACCATTAATTTAATGCGCAGCTTTGAAATCTCCGGATTTCTTTTTGAACGTCTTGAGTTTCCGTTGCTGGTAATCTGGATGATGCAAATGTTTTGTAATTTCTGCAGTTTTTTCTTCAATGCATCCTTAGGTGTCTCACAGGTATTTGGCCTTAAATATCGTTATGCGATTTTCGGCTTAATCCCAATTATCTTTATCTCCACAATGACTCCTGTTCGTATGATGGAAGTGTTTAGCCTAGGCGATGCGATCGGATACATGGGAATCATTTTATTTTTTCTGGTCCCGGTATTTCTCTCCATCGTTTTCATGATCAGGAAGAAGGGAATGAAGCAAAATGTATAGGCAACAAATCCTATCTTTGCTGCTTGCCTTCATTCTCCTGGTAACTCAAGCCGGTTGCTGGAGCAGCAGAGAAATAGAAGAACTAAGCATGTATACAGGACTGGCTCTGGATAAGGGTGAGCCCAGCACAGTGGAAAAGGGCCTGGAAAAGGAAGGCAGCCGTTACTTCAAGAAAAACAAAATTACTGCCACTGTGCAAATCGTCCCCAAAAAGACTTTTGGAAACACGGCAAAACAAGGCGGTGGACAAGGGCCAAACTATATTAATATAGCTGCCACCGGGGATTCTTTACTTGAAATCTTCCGGCAATTATCCCTCCGTCTGGATCGCCCGATTATTGGTCACCATCTAAAGGTCCTGGTGGTTTCCACCAAATTGGCAGAACAACAGACGATGCAGCAATTGATGGATTTTGTGCTTCGTGATAATGATATTCGTCCGAGTTGTTTTGTTTTCTTAAGTAAGGAACGTGCAGCTGATACCTTAGTTACCAAATATAAGGACGAGGTCCCATCCATTCATATTCTGTATATGCTTCGTAATCATTTCAGAACCAGCAAGGTGATGAGAGGAGTCAATTTGTCTGAATTGGATGGGTTGATGCACTCCAAAAAAAGCTATATATTGCAAAACATTTCTGAATCCGATGGGGAATTAGAATTTTCGGGTGCTGGTGTTATTAAAGGAGACACCGGTCACTGGATCGGTAGTTTGGGACAACAAGACGTAGAGAGCATTGCATGGATTAAAGGTGATGTTGAGGGCGGAGCTGTCAAAACGTATGACAAGCGGAATGAAGCTATAACTTATGAGATCAAATCGGTAAAAAGCAAAATAACAGCTAAGGTGACCGAGGGTAACGATATCTCGTTTCACGTAAAAATTGAATCCAAAGGACGTTTAATCGAAAACTGGGATGAGAAAGTGAACCCGACAGAGACACGAAACATGAAAGAGGCTGAGAAAGAATTTGAAAAAGAAGTGACTAGAAGGATTAAGTCTCTTATGCACAAATTACAATCAGAATATAAAGTCGATGTCGCCAGTTTTGGTGAACGTTTAAATATTGAGCAGCCTCAAGTGTGGAAAAAAGTAAAGGATGATTGGGATTACAAATTCAGCAAAATACCCGTAACCTTCGATATAAAATTATCTATTACGGATTTAGGCTCATCTGCCGAATGAAAGAGTCGAATTGGCCTTATATAAAAGCCAATTCGACTTAAGATTCGCGGTTGTCTTCATAACCATCCAACACTGCAACGGTCGCTCCTGAATTTCCAGAAGCGGCTACACGCTTAATTCAAATTGATTTTAAATACATCCCCTGCATGGCCACCTAAAACGATCAAGCCACCTTTGGGCAGTACAACCGAATTGTTATTGCTAGCAGTTGAAAATTTTACAACCGCACCGTTTTCATCATAGACAGCGAAGCCTCCGCTTTTTGGAAAATCAACGGTCATCGTTTTATTGGCTGAGTTTTTATCTATTTTATACCATGTGGCTTGGCCATTAGATGGTATGGTGTACACTGATTTTCCTCCCAAGATAGGTTTAACAGCATCTTCACTGATATAGGATTGTCCATCTATGGTTAAATACTCCGAACCATCCTTGGTATAAAAATTCAGATCAAATGCATCTCTTCCACTCATAACAGGAATCTCAACGGCATTTACTGCTTTATTCTCATCCACAATTTTAGTACCACTTGCGTATCCATCATGATCAACGGATATTTTTTTTGTTATAAATGAGGGGGCCAGATAAAATATGGAAGATATCTTTTCATCCAAAGCATAATAATTTTTCCCGTTTCTATTTTCCCATGCCTTTTTAACTGTAGTATTTAGAGGATTGGCATCAAACTTTTGATATTCATAAATCACCATAACCATTTGGCCTAATCCCGGAAAGTTTAAATAAATGTTAGCCTTAATATACGTTTTCCCGTTTTTTTGTTTGTCAAAGCTTACGGCTACACTGCCATCACTGCTTTTGAATTGTCCATCACCTGTATACACATATTTTTGCGCCGGGACGAATCCATCCAAAAAAGCAGGTAAATCAAACTCACCGTTTTTAATCTCTACATTGATGGTTGTACCCACAGAACCGTATAATCCCGAATAAGAAAGTAAATCAGATGGCATTTCCACTTTTACAGGAGCCTCAAATGTTTTATCCGGTATGATGTCTTTAATGATGCCCTTATCTTTTAAAACTTCCAATAAAACGTTAGAAGCAAAAATACTATCTAAGATGGAAGACCCTCCAGATGAAAGCACAGCCATAGAAATTTGATGCTCTGGTATGGTGATCAAAGTAGAGTGATACAAAACAGTATCCCCACCCTTGGATAGCGCAGTTATTCCGTAATCACTAAACGGTGCCAACTGAACCGCATCCCAGCCAAGCCCATAATTAAAGCTGTTTGTCTCCTCAGGTACCCATATTCCTTTTCGATATTCATGACTTTGCATGGACTTCGCCGATTGTGCAGATAAAATATCGGGTCTGTTCCCCATTAATACTTCTGAAAACATAGCCACCTCTTCTGCGGTAGAGTATAAGCCCCCTGTCCCGATGACATTGGCATTTTCAACGGGTAAGGCCCCCTCAATCGCAGGAAAATAAGTTTTGGACAGCTTTTGTCTGTCAAACTGATCGAGTGGTGTTTTCGTAGAGTTCAAACCCAAAGGGGCACTAATATGCTTTGCCAGAAATTCGGTATAACTTAGACCACTCACCCGTTCAACCAATATTTCAAGCAATTGAAAACTATCATTACTATATACAGAATATTCGCCGGGGTTGGATTTTAAAGTTTCTGATCGTAATCTCAGCAATAGCTCATCATGATTTTCTGTATCATTGTCATTAAATAACATACTATTTTTATAGTGGGCACCGTAAAGACCCGACGAATGATTTAACAGCATACGCGGTGTAATTTGTTTGTATCTTTCATCAGCCATTGTAAAGTCCTTAATGTATGTTGTTAGCGGCTGATCAATATCTACCTTATGGGCATCCACCAGCATCATCGTTGCAGCAGATACATACATTTTGCTTGTAGAGCCTATACCGAACATCGTATCCTTGGTGATTGGCTCGTTGGTTGCTTTATTCTTTACACCCACGCTATCCGATAATACGATGTTTCCATGGTCCCTAATGGCATACTGCACACCGCTAGCACCGTATTTGGATACCAGCTCCGAGGCCAGATTGCGAGCCTTTTCCTTAATGGGTTCAGGATTGTCTTGAGCAAAAGCATTCGTCATCGGCAGTACAAAAAGCATAGCCGAAATGAACACAGCTATTATTTTCTTCATTCCATATTTCCTCCTCTTATGGGTTCCCAGATTATTACTGGACTGATCATACAATGAACGAGGATTCTATATAAAAAAGTCACCCTGAAACGAAAAAAACAATCCCTAAACAGCAAGATGTCTAAGAATTGTCCTTATAAAATGGCAATAAAACCATATTATCGAATACTTTATTTTTTGTTTCAATGGTCATATTCCCACCGTATTTGTCACATATTCTGGATATATTGGTCAAGCCAATGCCATGTACATCCGGGTTTGATTTTTGACTATGCAAATGAGCCACTTCATTCTCCACATGATTAAGGATGTGAATGAAAAGCGCGGACTCATTGGAATGTATTTTAATAAGAATGTACCTATCATCCGCAATCTTGATCTTTTTAGATGCTTCTATGGCATTATCCAGCATATTGCCCAGAGCGACACACAAGTCATAACGTTCAATATTTACTTTTTGTGAATACAAGTTAAGCTGAGTATCCACCTTGATGCCATTGGCCTGAGCAATATTAAGACTATTTGTGACAAGAGCATCTATAACCAGATTACCGGTATTAACCCTTTGATAGGCTCCTTCGATTTTATTTAATGTAACCTTAATATGTTCACTCGCCTCAGCCAATTCATTTCTCTTGATACATTCTTCAATATACAAAAACTGTTGGTGTGTATCATGAATGATTCTTTTCATATTTTTGAAGCTGTAAACCGTTTTTTCGTAGTTAGCATCTTGGTAGTCCATCTGATGTTGTAATTGAGCATTTTCATGCATTAATTGAAATTTTTCAATGATATTATCGAAAATATATATGATAAAAACATTTAAAAAAATAAAGCTAATAATAGAACCAAAATAATACATATTCTTTTCACTATAAACAGATAAAACATTGACCTGGTATAAACTTATGATGGGAACGATTAAAAATAAAATATAGTAACGATGCTGCAAAGGGAAGGTTCTGCGTTTGGCAAATAGCCGTATAATCTGAATGACAGCAAACATGATAATGCAGCTGAGTAACATAACCTTAGAGGATATCAAGTGATCTTGCCCACCCAAATGGCTAAAGTTGCTAATTTTAACGGAGCCTATAGCATATAAAATATAAAGAGATATAAAATTAACGATGGTTATCAATACAGCATAAAGGATAGAAAAAATGATCTTTGTCTTTATTTCCACTGTATACGAGTGCGCTAAACTAAATATGACAAGTAATGCCAAAATCGAGGATAGCGTAGGAGACAGATAAACACTTAAATATAAGATGTTCAGCAACCCGAAAATAATGAAATATATGAATCTATTTGGCTTTCGATTGGACTTATCAAAAACCGAGTTAAAGTAAAAATTCACTTGAAAGCACATCACCAGTACAACACATAGGTTAAGAAGCAGGTAGCTATATTCCATCATATTAATGCATCTTCATGATCATAAATTTGGTATATAGATCTTTAACTTCTTTTATTTTAGAACGCCCAATAGGTAACTTCACATCATTTGACATCAAAACATCACCGCCAGCAAATTTTTTCACATGAATTAAGTTTATAATAATCGAACGATGAATTTGTAGAAAATTATGTTCTTTTAATGCTGAAGCATAGTCCGAAAGAATCCCTTTGCTATCATAGGTTTTAGTAGAGGTTACAAAATGCAGTTTGTTTTTTATGGTTAAGCTTTTGGCCACTTCAATACTAATGATATCATCATATTTTAAAAGCACTTCCTCATAAGCTGACTTGATGATAACGAATTTTTTATCGAGAGATTGAAAATATTGACACAGCTTTATCATTTTTTCCTCAAAGATATGGGGAGCAATCGGTTTTATTAAATACTGAAATGTGACTACGTCAAAACTTTCCACCATATATTCAGGGTAGCTCGTTAAAAAAACAATCTGTTCATCCAGGTGATTTAAATTCCTTATTTTTTGGGCGGTTTGAATTCCGTTTATGCCATTCATTTCAACATCCAATATTAAGATATGGAATGGAGATTCATGGTTTTGATAATGAGATACCAGCTGTTCTCCTGAGTCGAATAATTCAACTTTAAATTCTATATTGGTCTTTATCGACAAAGTGATCAGCATATTTTTAACAAGTTCTCTGTGCTTGTGCTCATCATCGCAGATAGCCACTCTATACATAAATAACATACACCTCATTCCCATTGCATTGATCATGGAATTGTATTCTAAACAGTATATAACCTTTTAATATTCTATAAACAGCTTTTGGATAAAACGCAAATTCAAATCCCTCAAATGCCAGTATACAAGCTGCTCAGCAGTTGCATCCAAGGTAAAAAAGAAACCCTCGTCTTCAAAAGACGGGGTTTCTTAACTGTTTTATTGATCGTTATTAAAAAAATCAGTTCTTTTCTCTTCACCGTGGGAACGTCTGGCAAAGTCGACAAATTGGAATTTGTCCAGCCGATGCCTTGACTCGGTATACTGGAACAAGGTGGTGTCCTCCAGATAAACATAGTTACGTACTACGACCACATGAGTGTAGTTCTGAAGGTCCATCAGCTTATGATCTTCTTCGTCTGCATTTTCTACGGAAACCACTTTTTTGGCATAACTGATTTGAAGATGGAGTTCTCCCTCCAAATATTCGTAGATGGACCCACGACTAATTTCCTCGGTAAGCACAGGTACAATGTCTGATCGAAAGTAATCTTTATCCAGTATGACGCATTCACCCTCAATCTCACGCGCACGAATAACTTTCCAGACCAAATACTTGTCTTTGTTAATCTCAAGATGATTGGCTATGTCATCTGGAACTGGAATTAAATGATTTTCATGTACAATTGTTCGTGATGTACGCCCAATCCGTTCAGACATTTCCTTGAAACTGACCAAGCCTCCTATAGGGAAATCCATCCGTCCAATATCCAGAACAAAAGATCCTTTAGCTTTTATTTTATGGATATACCCATTTTGTGCAAGCAAGTGAAGTGCCTTACGTACGGTTTCGCGAGAAGTGTTATACTCTCGGGCCAGTTCATTTTCAGATGGCATTTTCGTGCCTGGAGCCAATTCGCCTGTCTGGATTCGTCCCGAGTACTCCTGATAAATTTGCAAAAATATATTCTTTGTCAATTTTCATCACCACGTTCATTGTAGCATCCTTTCACTTCCTGTTCACTAAAATAGGCTGTACGATGAATCTGACTTAATTCGTATTGTCTGATGAAGAATTCAAATGAATTCTCATTAAGGTATACTGCAAATCTTCTGCCTCACCTGGCAGTTCCTCAACCGATTCAATCATACTCTGACCATCCGGGACAATGACTGGTGTAATAATGGGGTATCCCGATTTCTGAATCAGCTCACGGTCAAATTCCATCAATAGTTGTCCTTGCTTTACGGTTTGACCTGTCTCCACATGCATGGTGAATCCTTCCCCCTTCAGGGACACCGTGTTAATTCCCACATGTACCAGAATCTGTACACCTGTCGGATGCTCTAAGATCAAGGCATGCTTGCTTTTCACCATGATGTGAATGACTTGCCCACTGAAAGGGGCAAGAATTTTGCCATCCTTCGGTTCCACTGCTATACCTTGACCCATCTGCCGTTCGGCAAAAGCCGGGTCAGGAACTTGTTCTAACGGTACAACACGTCCTCGTACGGGAGTCCTCACTTCAAGCACATCTAGTGCGGTATTTTGCGGAAGCGAGTCTTTCCTTACGGAATCATTGGCTGGTGCAGCCTGACGGCGCTTAGTTAACAACTTGCCATACATTAAAGTTAAAGCAAACGGCACAATTAACACGATCGCCATCCCGATGAAGAATACACCCCAGTTGTTTGGGAAAATAGACAAGAAGCCTGGAATCCCGCCCACACCAATGGAAGAAGCCATCACATGATTTACGGTGAGCAATATACCTGCAATACCGGAACCGATCATTGCGAATACAAACGGATATTTATATCGGATATTCACTCCGAATATGGCAGGCTCGGTTACACCCAGAAATGCAGACACTGAAGAGGTAAGAGCCAATCCTTTTCCCTTTTGCTCCTTCAATACCAGCATCATTGCCAGTGCTCCGGCACCCTGAGCGATATTGGACAGCGCCAGCATCGGCCAAAGGAATGTTCCACCCTGCGTACCAATTAATTGCACGTCCACCGCCAGGAAAGTATGGTGCATTCCCGTAATCACGAGCAAGGAGTACAAGCCTCCATAAATCAGGCCTCCCAGCGCAGGAGCCAAATCGAAAACGTATACAAGACCAGACGTAATGGCATTACCAATCATAAAAGTAACCGGACCGATCACTGTAAAAGCCAGAAACCCCGTTATTAATAATGTAATCGGTGCTACGAGTAACAGCTTAAATGAATCCGCTATCTTCTTATTTAGGAATTTCTCAATGTGGGCGAGCACGTAAGCGGATACTAAAACGGGTAAAACCTGTCCTTGATAACCAATCTTGTTCACTTCCCACCCAAACAAATTCCAAACCGGAACGGTGCCCTTTGTAACCGCATCCGCATAACCGTATGCACTTAGCAGATCCGGATGAACCAGAATCAGACCCAGTACGATCCCGAGTAAAGGACTGCCGCCAAACCTGACAACGGCCGACCATCCAATTAAGGCAGGTAGAAATGTAAATGCGGTGCTGGCAATGGTGTTAATGATAGCAGCAAAGTCGGTCCATTGAGGATAGACCTGAACCAAAGCCATTCCTTCGAAGAAGATTCCCTTACCAGTCAAAATATTATTTATTCCAAGCAATAAGCCTGCAGTCACGATTGCGGGCAAGATAGGGATAAAAATATCTGCCAGCGTCTTGATGGCACGCTGAATTGGATTTTGTTTTTTGCTTGCCGCATTTTTGACATCGTCTTTAGAAGCCCGACTACCTCCTGTAATGGAGATCATTTCGTCATATACCTTATCCACCAGACCTGGGCCAATTACGACCTGATACTGTCCTTGTGAAGAAAATTGGCCTTTGACCAGATCATTTTGTTCGAGTGCATCTTTGTCTACCAGCTTATCATCATAAAGGGCAAATCGCAGACGAGTTACGCAATGCGTAGAGGCCTCTATGTTGTCTTTGCCACCAACGGCTTTTATAATGTCTTCTACCTGTGATCTTTCAATCGCCATTTAGCCCACTCCCTTAACGTTCGCTCATTTTAAAGCAGCAACCCCGGTTATCAAAGATAACGTGCCCGTGCCCGGGGTGCTACTAGATGTCTCCATACTATTCACTAAGTCTACAAACAATCCACATATATGAAGCATATGGGGTCAAAGAGATCACTTGTTTTAGCTCCGGGGCGTGCTGGGTATTACCGATTAAAAGCTCAGCCCCAGCCAACGCATGATTTTCTAATGATGAATAAAATGAATCCGGTATACGGAATTGCGTATTCTGTCCGCTAAAATTGGAGATGACGATCAAAGTCTCCTCTTCATTGCTGCGTTGATAGGCATAGACCTGAGGATGAGCTTCGTCCAGGCGTAGATAATTCCCATCGGTAATGACTTGCACCGTCTTACGCAGATGAATTAGCTTACGGTAATGGTGATAGATAGAGTTCGGGTCCTCTAACTGAGCCTGAACATTAATCTGTGGATATCGTTCATCTACCTTAATCCAGGGAGTACCTGAAGTGAAGCCCGCATTGCGAGTGCCATCCCACTGCATCGGTGTTCTCGAATTATCACGAGACCGCTCTCGAATGATATTCAATGCTTCTTCTGCACTTTTGCCTTGCTCCTGTAAGATACGATACATATTCAGAGATTCAACATCCCGAAACTCTTCAATGTCTGCCCACTGCGGGTTGGCCATCCCAATCTCTTCACCCTGAAATATATAAGGCGTTCCTTGAAGACCATGTAGCGTGGTTGCCAGCAGCTTGGCGCTTTCCGCTTGGTATTCGCCATCATCCAAAAAACGAGAGATTGCCCTTGGCTGATCATGATTATTAAAAAACAATGCACTCCAGCCACCACCCTGTTGCATGCCCGTTTGCCAATCCGAGAATAGCTTTTTCAGCATTTCAAAATCATATGGCATCAATTCCCACTTTTGTCCATTTGGATAATCCACCTTCAAATGATGAAAATTAAAGGTCATGGACAATTCTTTTCTCTCTGGATTGGAATAACGGATACAGTGATCCAGTGAGGTGGAGGACATCTCACCCACAGTGACGCTATTCTGTTTGGCAAATACTTTCTCATGTAACTCATGGATGTATTCATGCACATGTGGACCGTCCGTATAATACTTACGTCCGTCGCCAGGAGCCGTGCTTCTATCATCGTCCGAGAATTGCTGATCCTTGGAAATCAAATTAATGACATCCAGTCGGAAACCACTAACTCCCTTCTCAGCCCAAAATTCCAGCAGATTGACAACTTCTTGACGGACTTTGGGATTTTCCCAGTTTAGATCCGCCTGAGTCTTATCAAACAGTGTCAGGAAATATTGGCCTGTTGCCTCGTCATATTGCCAAGCTGGTCCACCAAATTTGGAAACCCAATTGTTTGGAGGTCCACCATCGGGTGCTGGATCACGCCAGAAATAGTAGTCCCTATACTCACTATCCTTAGAAAGCCGTGCCTCCTGGAACCAGGCATGTTCTGTGGAAGAATGGTTAACCACGATGTCGATCATTAGGTACATCCCACGCGCCCGGATTCCCTCGCTCAATTCTTCAAAATCCTGCATTGTTCCATAATCGGGATTAATCTGGCAATAATCGGCTACATCATACCCGTTATCACGTTGTGGTGAGACATATACAGGCTGCAACCAGACAATATCCACACCCAGTTTTTTTAAATAATCCAGCTTTTGCGTCAGTCCTCTTATATCACCGGTTCCTTTGCCCGTTGTATCGTTAAAACTTTTGGGATAAACCTGATAGACCACTGATTTGCGCCACCAGTCCTTATCTTGAGGAATTAAAGTCTTGTTCATTGCTTCCATTCATGCTCATTCCTTTCTTGCGAAATGAAGTAGCGTAAAAAATAATATAACGCTTTCAACATCTTGTATATACAAGATTAAGTCATGTATATACAAGTTGTCAACAGCTTTATCTATTAAGGTAATACCCGTTTTGCAGCTAAATGATCAGGAGACTCATCCATTCTGTCCGATTGTATGTTATGACTCGTAGAATAAGCTCAATTCACACGAAAAAAGGCTCCTGCCTATAGTCAGGAACCTTTCTTTTCTATGATGAATAAGGTACTCATTTACATCCATATCGATAGTGCACTATAAAGGAGCAATAAGGACATTATGATATTGAAGGAACGCTCATGCTTATTCAAGAAACGTTGAAACACTGCGCCAAAAATCGCCCAGCTCACTACAGCTACAAAACCAATACAGGTCAGGAGTAATGAAATCGTAATAAGCTCTATATACGATACATCATAAGGCATTACAAACGTTGAAATGACCGTAATACCATACAAAATGATTTTTAAATTGATAAATTGTAGCAACAGTCCTGATTTGAAGGAATATCCCTCATTGTGATCATTATCCTCCGTAGAGGATTTGCTCTTTGCAATTTTCACCGCCAGATAAAGCATATACAGACTGCCGAGAACATTCATCCAGATCTTAACCCGTGGCAAAAAATGATACAAAGCAAGATTAAAATAGCAGGCTAACAGCATAATGGCGAAACAACCTGCTGTTACTCCCAGCAAGAATGGGAATGCTTTTTTCAAACCCAACCGCCTGGCACTGTCTAAAGACATAATATTGTTGGGACCTGGCGTAAAGCTGCTAACAAGTGCATAAGAAAGGAACGGAATAAACGGCATACAACAATCAACTCCCGTATGTTATAATTGAATGAAATGTACGTTGAGACGCACATTTGTACTTTATGATTGTACAATATGTTCTTTATAAAGCACAATAGGAGCGAAGAATTATGGAGAATATTAATCTGATTTTAAGTAAAAATTTGAAACATCTAAGAAATGAAAGAAAATTAAGTTTAGATAAATTAGCTGATCTGACGGGGATCAGTAAAACGATGCTCGGTCAGATTGAGCGCGGAGAATCTAATCCCTCGATTACAACCGTATGGAAAATTGCGAACGGCTTGAAAATCTCTTTCACTGCTCTGATTAATGAACCACCTTCAGATGCAGTAGTCGTTCCTAAAAGCAAAGTACAAGTGCTTGAAGAAAATAATCAATATCGGTTGTATCCATTTTTCCCCTATGAAGGAAGTAGAAATTTTGAGGTTTACACCGTAGAGATTGAAGCAGGCGGAGAACTGAGTTCAGCGCCGCATCGTGAAGGTACAGAAGAATTTATTACGGTATTTGAGGGTGAGATGGTGGTAAAAGTCAGTGAGGAAATATACACGGTTAAAGCTGGAGATTCGATCCGCTTTAAAGCAGACCGCCCACACATTTACTATAATCTAGGAGAAACCCTGGTTCGGATGAATATGATTATTTATTACTCTGTATAGTTCAATCTTGAAGACCATAAGTATACAAGTCTTTAATTTAAATGATCCTATTAAAATAAGGAGCGCTTTTAATAGGATCATCGGTACAAATATTAAATGATTTGCCTGTATGCTGTTTAGGAGATTTTAATTTGCTTTATCACTCGTGCTGGATTTCCAGCTACAACCACATGATCTGGAACATCCTTGGTTACTACTGCTCCTGATGCCACTACGACATTATTACCTATCGTAACACCGGGATTAATAACTGCTCTACCGCCGATCCATACATTGTTGCCAATCGTTATAGGTTTTCCATACTCTGGGCCAGCGATTCGTTCAAACGGATCTATGGGATGAGTCGCTGTGTAAATATGGACTCCTGGAGCTATGAAACAATTATCTCCAATGCGCACTTCGCAAACATCCAAAATGGTACAGTCAAAGTTGGCGTAGAAATTTTCCCCAACATGGATATTGTATCCGTAGTCACAGCGTATGTTGGGTTCCATACCTATATTTTCACCAGTTGATCCGAAAAGCTCCTTAAGTAACTTTTCACGGTACTCACGATCCGTCTCTGCCGTCTGATTAAAGAGACGTACACATCTTCTCGCATACTCTCTTTCATTTGTTAATTGAGGATCAGCAGCTACATAAAGTTCTCCATTCATCATCTTTTGTTTTTCCGTTTTCATAGTCATGGGACAATCCCCTTTATATTTTAATCTGATTTTTTTCTTTCATCCCAATAGCTTGGGCTGCGCCCGATACCAAACCAGCAACAATAACGCCAGCAAGCACTACAATCAAGGCATGCAGAAGTCCAACATGTTCACCTAAAAACCCTAAGCCTGGAGGACCTACTAAAAAGGCAATGTAACCGATCGTGGCTACGGCTCCAACCCGGATAGCTGCACCACGAGGGTCATCTCCGGCAGCAGATAAGCCCACAGGAAAACCAAGTGAGGCTCCAAGCCCCCATAATACGACGCCCAGTCCTGCTATGAGGTAATGCTGTCCCCAGATCACTAGAATGATACCGATAGCAGCCAGGACAGCACTCCCTTTCAACACAGGGACACGGCCGTATTTATCCAGTATGAATCCGCCAGTAAAACGTCCAATGGTCATCGCTGCCACAAATAGTCCATACATATAGGAACCTGTTAAAGAATCCACGCCATAACCATCTACCATCGTTAGTGGCAGCCAGTCATTCGCAGACCCTTCTGCAAACGCCATACCTAACACGATGATACCGATCAATAAAATCCGTCTTTCTTTCCATACAGCAAGCTGCGCCTTGAGATTAGATCCGACCTTTTGAGTAGGAACTTCTTTCTCTATACCTGTATCGCGGGGCAGAAAACGATAAAAATAGAAAGTTACCGCTGCAATCATGACAGCCATTGCTCCAAAATGGACCACAACAGGTATGTGTAGTGCCGCTGCTCCAGAGCCAATAACCGCACCTACAAGTGTCCCCATACTAAATGAACCGTGAAAAGCAGGCAAAAGCGTTTTTTGCAATTGATTTTCTACCGCAGAACCTTCGACATTAAGAGCTACTTCCGCTGTCCCATAGCCACCTCCAAAGATGACCAAACCAGCAAATACGATGCTCGTGAGCGAAAATGCAGTTCCCAACCCTACAATGACAAAACCGATCACAATCAATATCGCACTTACCAAAATGACCGCCCGTCCACCTATACGAGAAATCATATTGCCTGCACTAAGTAGTCCCACTAAAGAACCTGCGGCTAATCCAAAAATAATGATTCCCATTTCGGCAGTCGAGACATGTAAAATATCCCGTATAATAGGCGTTCGAGACACCCAGGAAGCAAAAGCTACACCTGGTAAAGCGAATAACAAAAATAAAATATTACGAATTACCCGAGGATTCATGGATGATTCTACTGGCATTTACATATCTCCTTATCACCACTTTTTATTTATCTTTTAATAAGTTATATTATAATTAGTCATTCTATTCGTATCCAAACTATTTGTCAAAAAAACTGGACGGTATGATAAGCTGAGAGCAAGATCCCTTCCGTTTTCAGAGCTTCATCATTACAAGCCTTATCTCCATCCCCCAAGTCGCCCCAAACTGTTCCAGTGTGACGTGTTATGCCGAAATCCTTTCATCTTCTGTTGTAATTTCCAAGCACTCGACATTACTACCATTCGTGGTGCTGCCTTTGCAGAAAACGCGATGATTAGCAAAATGAAGTGATGGAGCGAACGCGGAAGCGGCGAAATGCAGCGTTCATGGTGTTTTCTGCCCTCCTTGGTCTACTTTCAAAGCCCTAACGATCCGTGAGTAGCGGCCCAGCAGTGCGTACTAGCTCTTAGGTGGCCGCTCTTGCCGCCTTAGAGCCAGTAGCATGAGCCTTTTTCCCCTGCTCTTGTCCTGTTGTTCTTCAGCCTATCGACTTCCTGAAGCTCGGATCAGAAAACTTAAAAGGAAAACATAAATAAAAGACGTCCCTTATTGCTCGGGACGTCCAAAATGAAGTGAAAAATCTATTTAATTTGATCTTTCCTTACTTCCCAGGATATAGGTAGAATAATATACGCTAATACCGAAGCACTATCAGGTAAAGCTTGCGTTACTGGCTTTTTGGCCCCTACTTTACCATATGTTACACTATTATCCACACGTTCTTTTAAGAAAAAATATTGTGTTTTGTCTACCGGTGATCGTTTCCCCTTTTCTTTCGTATACTTCCCTGAATCTTCTTCTATACCTTCCCAAACTAGATGTTTAACATCATCCTTAATTTCATAATAAGTGAGTAAGTTACCTACAACAGAGTAGTATCTTAAAGCCTCCCCTTCAGGAAAGATATACTGATAATAAATACCCTCCTCGGTATTATGAAGCGTATTTTCATCATTCAAAGGAAGGTTTACAGTGATTTTACGTGCCATCACCAAATCCGTACCTTGATACAGCTTCTTATATGTTTCTACTTGGTCAGCACTTCGAATAATGACAGTGTTCTTCTCCGCTTTCCAGTCTACGTCAGCCTTAAAGGCTTCGCTGATAAAATGCAAAGGCACAACAACGCGATTCTTGTTCAATTGAGCAGGCACATCCAAATTAAGCGTTTTTTCTCCATAAGAAGCTTCTTTTTGACCGATCGTAAGCACAAGTTTCTCTTTCACCCCAGGAGCATGACAGTCACCGTCTTCTTGTCCGCGTTCCAGACTAAATTAAGTTTTAGCGGCTTCAATGAAGCCAAAGAAAGCATAGTCCTTCCTGCAACAGAAACGGGTGGAGCATCTGAATTAACGGGCTCACTATTGATCACCAGTTGAATCGACGGTGCAGCAGAAAGCGGGATTGCAAACGTTAAGAGCATGCTTAAAGTAAGCATAGATGAAAGAAAGATTTTCTTCATACCTAAACAACCTCCAATAATTTGTAATAGTTACACCCCAATAAATTTCAAAGAAAAAGTTCGCAAAATTATATTGCGTAACGTTACGTAGTATTATATAATATAAATACAAAGAGGCGACCTACTGGTGCTGGGGTGCATTAGGAAAAGTCGCAAACCCCCTCCTTGTAACATCTAAATATAAACTAGGAGGAAATAATTATGAGTTATCATATTATTGTTAATTTACCACCATACGGACAACGCGATAACAAAGGAACTTTGAAAATGTACAACGGCAGCGGCTCACTTGTTTTTGGACCGGTAGAAGCCTTGGGACGTGGAGATCGAACCGATCACGGTGACAAAAATAATGCTAACTGGAGACTAACTGATGCTGACACTCCTCAAGGTGTTTACGGAGCAAGCATTGCTCCAGCAGATACTCCAGAGTCTTCCTACGGCCCGTACAAACGTGTAGCCATGAGTCCTATTAGTGGTGATATCACTGAAACCAGCCGATCTGGATTTTATATCCATGGTGGAGATCCTGGAACGTCTGGACCTTGGGTACCTTTACGTCCAACTCATGGATGCATTCGAATTTCTAATGCAAATGTAAAGCTCTTGCTGGCTGCAATTTCTAATACAGGTGGCACTGGAAAAGTAACTGTACAAAATCAATAATTGTATCTAGAATACAAAAAAGGGCAGAGTCTATGATTCTCGCCCTTTTTTGTATAGATGAAAACCTTCTGCATAGATCAATTACTTGAAATTAGAGTGGGACCTATTTTTTCCATATTGGATAACTCATCCTTAGTAACACTGCTAATGGTATTTATACTATTAGCAATTAAATTATATCTATATAATTTTAAAGAAGGGTTAGTTGGGAAATCGGCTATATAGTCAAAGCTTTTCCCATCCTTAAGCCACATAATACGATAAACACCTACATAAGCTTCTTGTAAAGGAGGATAAGAAAAAGTATTGTTTTCGACATCATAAATAGCCAACTTGCTTGTAGAGGTATCTCCATATCTAAAAGCTATTTTCTTTCCATCTGGTGACCAATTATTCGCACTAATACTTTCGACTGTCCCTTTGTTTTTAAACTTCAGCATATCATTAAATATAAAATATTTCCCATTAGAAAGGTTGACAAGCATCAACTTATTACCATAGCTATACCTTAGGGCAACAGCTACATACTTTTTTGTTGAGGATAAAGATACCGAATAAATATTATCAGGTTTTGGATCTATTTGGATTTTGAAGTTTCTATCCTTGTTTATAAAATTCATCGTGCTGATACTGCCTTTATCTACCTTTTTCTTGTCCGCTATAAATGTAACCTCATTTTCTTTCCAAGTAATTTTATCAGAAGTAACCTCTTTTACCGCCTCTTTGTCTGGCGAATAATAGAGTGATAAATCTACTTTTGTTTTACTTTGAGTCATGTCTGGCTTATTTGTATTAGTCTTACTCGTCTCATTAGGAATAGATTGGATAACATCTATATAGGATTTCGCCTTTGCAGTAATCTCCTTTTGTTGACCTTTATCATCTTTGTATAAAGCTGAGATATTCCCCTTATCATCATTAAACATCAAAATATCAGTTATCCATCCGACGTAATTATAACTTGGTTTTTGACCAGCACTGGATACAATATCATCCAGACCATTCCCTGATGTAAATTGCCAAACCGCCTTAGCTACTCCATCTTTAATTTCCACTATCGTATTACCAACATTGTTATAATACATGTATCTGGATGAATCCCCTCTCGGGAATACATAAAAATAGCTTTGATTAGCCCCCGGTTTTTCTAAGGAAGAAAGCGATTTGAAGGAGAATTGAATCGGCAACGATATAGCAGCCTGACGGGCTGCTTGTAAATCTTCTGCCTGCAAGCTCTCTTGGTCTACCTTATAATTACCGTCTTGAATAAATAAAATAGACCGAGCCTTCTCATAGTTTGCCTTGTAACCAAAGTTCTCCGACACAAAACGAATAGGTACCAATATCCTTCCTTGAGTCATTTGGACAGGAACGTCTACCTGAACTGCTTGGTTATTTTTAAATGCTTCTTTTTTGTTGGCCGTCAGCTTAATTTGATCTTTGCCTTTTGTGATGAGAGCAGATTGACTTTTACTATCCCATTGATAGGTTACCCCAAGTGAAGCAAGCGTGCGTATAGGGACCAAAACACGCCCGTCCTTAATAATAGGTGAAACATCAGTTGCTATAAACTTTCCATTCACATTCACCGCGTTAACGGATATAGGATTGGCAGCATCAGCAATCGCCCAAGATTGAAACGTAAGTACGAAGAAAAACACAAACACAATAACCTTTTTCAAGATAAATTACCTCCTTTTTCAATAAGTACCCTTACATAAGACGTATGAATTATCCGAAAAGTTTCTAATCCATACCAAAATTCATCTCAAAAATATATTGCGTTACGTTACGCTATATTATATAATGTAATTGTAGCCGATAAGTTTACTCTTTAAGCAGTCTTGCGAGATACATCACTGTTTAAAATATCTCAGTTTACACGTCGTCTACATACCCTAAAATGAAAAAAGGAGATTTTAATTATGGCTGATGAATATGCAAAGCTTTTAAGATGGACTGCTCTTAATTCTGTACGAGGTATGAAAGCAACGGTTACTCTCCCTAGTCCTGCGTCGAGTACAAGATGTGGCGGGCCTGGTAATGGATTTATCAACTACTATTTGGGAATGAGCTTTGGCAAACTTAGCTACGAATGCGGTATTTCTACTGCCCCTGGTCAAGCAGATAAGGATCGATGGCATTGGTTCTCCAATACAAATGACGGCGATGGATTCAGATACGGAGATTGGGGACAATTCCACGCTGGTGACACGATAGATATTATGCTTGAGCTCAAAGGTAGTCAGTTAACCTATTCCGTTAATGGACAACCTAAACGAACTTATAGTAAATCATTTACAGGCAATTTGAGTGAAGGCCGAGTTGTTATAGCTGCTTGCCATGCAGATTACAAGGGTCAAACAATCCCAAATCCACTTCCTGCATGGGATGTTACGCATAACCAAGTTACCGTGAGCAATATTCAGTATAAAAATGTGAACAATAGTTGGATTTCTTTTAATTCATCCAATTCTACGCCACCTAGCAGCACCACTAAATGGCCCGAAGGTAGAGCTCATAATGGAACACCTCAAGATTATAACATTTCTGTTCATCCTGGTAGTTCTTTGATGTATGCTTCTCTAAAAAAATAACGCATTTTATATTGCGTAATATTACGTTACGTTATGTTTTATTGAGTGGCGATCCATTGTGATCGCCACTTCCTCTATCACGATCAATAAATTTAGAAAGATACAAAGATGGGTGATGTAAAAATGGAAAATCTGTCCCTTTGGGTTAACTTGATCAGTAATGTGGGCTTTCCTATCATCATTGCCATTCTCCTACTAAGAAATTTAATGAGCAGCATCCAAGAGCGCCTGGATGAATTGAACAAGACCATGAACGAGCTATTAGAAACTATAAAAAAACAGAATAAATAGAAAATGAAAAAACTCCATATTTACTTATGGAGTTTTTTTCATAAAATCCATTATAAAATTTGAAACCTTTGGAAAAAAAGATCGTTAAATAGAATATCAAAAAGCATTGAATGAAAACATATGTTCGCATATAATATAGTAAGACACAAAAAAATGCAAAAAACCCTATTCTATATTGCGTTATTACACGTAGCGTAATATAATCAAATAAAAGGAAATACGAGGGGGAAATAACTAACAATGGACTTCGTTTCTCTCAATGAAAGCTTTTCTCCACTACAAGAATTGCCATCTTCTCCTTTATCGCTACATGTGCATGAAATCCTTAACACCGAGGATGCCGACACCAAGATTGCTATGAATATTGTTGACAAACCGATTTTTTTTAGTTTACTTCTAGTAACAACCAATGCCAAAGAAAATTATTGGAATGCACACCTTTTTTATATGGATCAGGTAGAGAAAAATAATAAGCAGTATCGTTACCATACCTTCTCCATCACCGAGAGCCTACACCTACATAGCTGCCTGTCTGAACTGTTCAAAGGATAATAAAAAAGCAGGACTCAATTCGAGTCCTGCTTTGCCCCTTTCACTCTTTGGTATTCCTCTTCAATAATTCTAGTTAATAGCTCTGTAGCGGTAATTCCCAGTTTTTTAGCCGTCTCTGCTAATTCTTTTTTAATGTATGCAGGAACATCATAATGGAATTTAACTTTATTCCCATAAGCCATTGGTTAGCCCTCCTAATTCTAATTCAGTCATTATTCATCACTTCCTGATACTTCTGATCAATGAGGCGAATTAACAATTGAGTAGCTGAGGTATCCTGTAGATCAGCACATTCAATGAGCTTTTCTTTCACTTCTGGAGCAAACTCATAGGGCAATTTGAGTTTTGGCTCGGACATCCTCCCCCCCATACTTTTTTCAACTTGAATCGCTTTGCTTATCATCAATTCAAGAGAATCCTTTTCTGCATCACTAAACTCGGTATATTTTAAAAGAACTCTGGATAGGTAGGATTTCAAAGCCTTCTGATTATCCTGATTTAAGGCAATGGTTAGGGTATCATCTTGTATGTCCAACTCACAATCAAAGTTGTTTCCAAACAAATTGATATTATATTTCACGATTACACTCCTTTATCAAACATTAAATTTTTGTTACTTATAATATACTTTGTTTCGTTATGTTACGCAATACTTTTTATTAACAATAATACTACAACAATTGGCATTTCAATATTAACTTGCCATCTTTTTTCCTAATAGCATCTATATTAAGCGTCAATCTGCGCGGGATCTGACCGGATAATCATTCATCATTTCATATTTTATCATCTGATCAGGTATGAGTGGCTTGCTTGTCATAGCGCTGCGGAAATGGGAAAACCTGGCCCATCGCTTCACTGATCGGCGGGCAGGCTGGCCAGACGCTCGGGTATGGGTGTGCTGTCGGTCCGGTCAGCTCCCCGGTTTGTAAAAGGGCGCGCTCAGCTGCCAACCATTCGTACATAAGAAAATCTTCACCGGGCGCATGCCCTGGCTGCTTTTCCAAATAGCGAAGAAGGAGCGCCCGGCGCTCAAGCGATAACGACCGGGACACGCTCACATGCTCGGCCCCGACATAGTGGACCCCTCCCATGTATACCCCACTATTTCCGGACGGCGCTGATTACTCTTCACCCATCCCACCGCTTCCTTTACATCTGGCTCTAACGGGCCATCGATCCATTTGACATTCACGCTGCTGCTTTGGGACGTTTCAGACGAACGCACAGTAAAGCTAACACCGGGAAACTTCACTTTCAGTACCTCACGTATTTTTTCGGCCGTTTCTGCGGACGTTTCATAGATCGCCTGCATGACGAATCAGCTCCTTTGGAATGGTTTTTAATGTGGGGGGTTCAGGGGGAAAATTCCCCCCTGATCGCTGCCCAAGACTGCCGCTACTACCGCTAGTAGTAGTAATCCAGTGCGAACGGCTCCATACTCACCAGCCGCCCCCGGCTATCCAGGGTAATACAACGGCGTGTCAGCCGATTGCGGTACCGATACACCCCGTTTTCATGCCCTTCATACATCACAGCAGCTAAAATCTGCTCTATTTCGTTGAGGTACGCCTTCAATAAATACTGGGTAAGGAGTGCGCCGGGTTCTGGCGCCCCCCTTCCCGAACAAGCGGAATATAGCGACCATTACAGCTGCACATGCCGCCGCACTACAATAGAGCGCGTGTCTAACTCAAAATCACAAATACGGTCATGGCCGCTCTCAGTCAAATGCCCCAGCATTTCATTTATGCGATTCGTTACAAAATGGTAGATTAACTCCCCGATTCGCCAAATGCAGCAATACACCGGGACATGCGGATTGACACGCGACAGCATCGCTTCCACATTACATACGCCCTTTTCGCGGAGTTGCTGCGCGGTGACTTCATACTCATTTGATTTTTGGAAATGTACACATATCGGCTGACCGTCGATAATAAAACGCGCCTGATAATAGATACCGTGAGCTACCTTAAAAGCGGCAATAACCTTTTGTTTATGGGCTTTCATCATGCTATATCCTCCTCCTGATTTGCGGGAATTAGAAAGCTATTAGGCTGGTACGTATCGCCCTGATATTGAATATCCGTGAAGCGGCTGCGCCAGGCTTCAGGCAAAAGCAGCCAGCGGAAAATGACCTGAAGGGCAAGCGGCCCGGAACCGTAGTAAAACCATGAAAAGCAAGTAAATTGAAATTGTTCATGCCGGGTACGGATGGTCAAGCGTTACCAGCGCCGAACGCTGTACGTTCCTCGGACAGTTACAATGTCCGCTGGTCGCAATCGCCCCCGCTCTAGCAAGCGCCGTACCGTCTGTAGAGCCTACTCGGTGGTTGGCCGTTTGTAATATCTATAGATTATGGGTTTCCTCTACTTTCTTGGTGTGTGCTGCGGCCTGTAGGCCGCAGCTGGATTTGTGCCGGTTGGTGGTTATGCTCTTGCCTTCGCTTCACATAGAGCGTCATAAATGGTGCTCAATTCTTCGTCAGCATCTTCCCAACCATCGGCAATCTGCCACGTAATCCCGCGTGCATCGAGCGTGATAACTACATTGGTTTTGTAGTTGCTGTTATCCCGAAACATGGCATTATACGTATACACGGTCGGTTTTTTAGAGACTTTAATAACTTCGCTTTCTTCAAAATCAAAAGCGTTATATTCTTGAAACGTCTTACAAAACGTGATGAAATCAGCGTATTCCATGTGCTATAACCTCCTTATGTGCCGGAGCTGCTACCCCGGATTCATCAAATGTCACTCCCAAAATGTGATCAGCCGCCTTTTGAGCGAGTCCCGCAGCCTGAATAATCCAATTCGGTTCCTGTGTCCTGTGCTGTGAACCATCTCATGGAAGCGAACGCTATAATATTCCTCGACCTTGGGATAATCCTGTAACGGTGGTACGCTGATACTATCCGTACTCGGTCTGTAGAAAGCTCGTCCTGAAGCAAAACTAGTAGGCGGTCCACCCACATAACCATTTATGATCGCTTCAGCAGCGGCAATTGGATCATGCTGAAACGCTAATGCCTGTCGTTTGCTTTGCAGTCCTTCGCATTGCGTTTGAATATTGAATACCGCAGATTTACGCAAAAACGGTGTTTTTTTTAGGTTCGTCTTCTGCGCTATCTTTGTCCTCCAGCTCCAACCACTTCCAAAACACCACGATTTGTGCCTGCGCTCCCCGCTTGACCCTGCCGCCTGCTTCCTTTATCTGTTTGAACATGGCGTATTCGCCAGAGTCCAGCAGCATTGTGTTAATGCCGCGATAGGGCTTTTGTGTTTTCCAGTTGACCGCGCCGCCGACAACCCACGGTTGCCTTCACGGGGGAACACCCGCCGCCAACATATCCAAAATGCGCTTGGTTACAAGCTCGTATACATCATTTTTCATATTGCCCTCCCATTTTTTCCCGTGTTATGATAGGAGGGTAGGAACGGAAAGCATCCGTCTTACCAACCTTTTGACCAAGGTTTGTTTCAGGCTTCAATCGTTACCGCGATTGGGGCCTTTTCCATTTTTGTTTTGATCTACAAATGCTTTTAAGTCTTGAAATGCTGCTAACTCTGCTCGGCAATCAACAAGAAGCTCGTCCAAATTTTCTTCTTTGTCACCCGCTGCCTGCTGTATTTCCAAACTGCATATATTTGATTCACAGCGCTGAATCCGCGCAAGGACCAACCATTCTAAAAAAGACCAATAATCCTCGATTTCGACCTCACGAACATATCTAAAAACGGTTGTAAAATCCTCCTCTTTCATGCTGGCTCCCCCTTACTATTCTTCCGGCAGTAACAGCGTGGTTACGTTGCGATCTGCTTCTGTAATAATCCAGAACCGAACACCGCTCGCTGCTCTGTAGGCCGACAACAGCCGCTCAACATCTTTTAAAGCCTGCTTGTTGCTTTCCTTGTCCTCTTCCGATATCTCGTCCCAGTTCCCCGAAATATGCCAGCGCAGAGCTAACAAAATTTCATGTTTTGGAACGGCTTGCAAGCATCCCGGTGTTCCCACTACTCGACCCAGAGGGAACTTTCTAACCATGTTTAGCATGATGTTCTTCTTTCCTTTCTGTTTTTGATTTTGGGTTGTCAAAAGAGCATTTTGGGGACGTTGCCTGCCGCATGGCCTGAATCCCCCAAAGGGAAAAAAATGCTTTCCAAACAAAAGAAACGGCGGCTGCCGTTTCTCTCCTTCTTCGATTTCACTTCCATAGCACGATGATGGAGCGCAGCGGAATCATGGTGCCGCTCTGTGCAGGTATACATGATGATTAGCGCAGCGCCAGCGTAGCGGCTCATGATGTGTGCCTGCCCATCTTTGATTTGACCCACAGCTCTTACGCTCCGTGGGCAGCGTAAAACGAACGACAGGAACGTAGAGCGCCTTGGCCGGGGTGCTCTTGCCAGCGTAGGCGCTTTTGTTATCGGCTTGAGTAGCATGAGCCAGTTTCCCCGCTCTTGTCCTGGCTCGCTCCCTTAATTGCCGATCAGACAGCCTACTTGCTACAGATACCCGGCTGGTTAAAACCAGCCTTTAGGGTTTCAACCGATGTATAAAAAGGTGCTCCTGGATTGCTCCAGAAACACCCCTACTAATTGTTCTTCAGCCCTATCAACTTCCTGAAGCTTACGGATAGGAAACAAATTAGGAAAATATAACAAAAGACGTCCCATATTGCTCGGGACGTCCAAATTGAAGTGAAAAATCTATTTAATTTGATCTTTCCTTACTTCGCCGGAAATAGACACAATAATATCCGCTAATACCGAAGCACTATCAGGTAAAGCTTGCGTTACTGGCTTTTTGGCCCCTACTTTACCATACGTTACACTATTATCCACACGTTCTTTTAAGAAAAAATATTGCGTTTTGTCTACCGGTGGTCGTTTTCCTTTTTCTTTCGTATACTTCCCTGAATCTTCTTCTATACCTTCCCAAACTAGATGTTTAACATCATCCTTAATTTCATAATAAGTAAGTAAGTTGCCTACAACAGAGTAGTACCTTAAAACCTCCCCTTCAGGGAAAATATACTGATAATAAACACCCTCCTCGGTATTATGAAGCGTATTTTCATCATTCGAAGGAAGGTTTACTGCGATTTTACGTGCCGCCACCAAATCCGTACCTTGATACAGCTTCTTGTATGTTTCTACTTGATCAGCACTCCGGATAATGACAGTATTTTTGTCCGCTTTCCACTCCACCTCTGCTTTAAAGGCTTCGCTGATGAAGCGCAAAGGCACAACAACGCGATTCTTATTCAATTGAGCGGGCACATCCAAAGTAAGCGTTTTTTCTCCATAAGAAGCTTCTTTTTGACCGATCGTCAGTACAAGCTTTTCTTTCACCCCAGGAGCATTGACAGTCACCGTCTTCTGGCCAGCATTCCAGACTAAATTGAGCTTAAGCGGCTTCAACGAAGCTAAAGAAACCATAGTTCTCCCTGCGACAGAAACGGGTGGAGCATCTGAATTAACGACCTCACTATTGATAACTAATTGAATCGACGGTGCAGCAGAAAGCGGAATAGCAAATGTTAAGAGCATAGCTAAAGTAAGCATAGATGAAAGAAAAATTTTTTTCATACCTAAATAACCTCCAATAATTTGTAATTACACTAAATTATAAACGTTTCGAACAAGAAAAAGTTTTGTTTTTCCAAAAATTATATTGCGTAACGTTACGCTATATAATATAATAAAACCACGGTAAGTCGTTTGTTGCAGAATGATTGATGAGTGCCGGGAAGCACCTCATTCTGTTCCCCTCCAAACTCCTTAACCAATATAAATTTTAGGAGGAATACTATCATGGGAACACCATCTTATGAGTATGCTAAATTTGCTAAAATTCACCCTGATACAGGAAGATACACCAATCTAGGTTTTCAGGCCTACGTAACTTTACCTTCGTCCAAATCACTCCCACAAGGGGGATCATACATTAATGCCTATTGTGGTATGGCAGGATTTGAGTGTGGTATTTCGGTTAAATACCATTCCGATTTTAAGGATTCCAGAACTGGAACCTACCAATGGCATTGGTTCGTAAATGGTCCTGAAATAAAGAACGGTCCAATGTGCGAATACCGTGATGGCGAAAAGGTCCATATTAAGCTAGTGCGCCTGGAGGAAAATGACCACGTGCAGTTTATTGTGGACGGCGATAAGAAATTTACTTCCGCGTATGCTTATGGCGAGAACACCTTCAAAACGGATGAAACTTGCGCTCGTTTTATCATTGGATCTGAAATAACACGTTGGGATACTCTGCCGTCCAGTCTTCCGCCATGGAATCTGTCCTTCTCCAGACTTCAAATTTCTGACATGAGATTTAAAAAGGCCTCAGGTGCTTGGAAAGACGTAAATTCAGCAAATGCGACAGCAAGATTGTCTCATACTCCAGTACAAATCACACCTCCTTCACCAGTAAATTTCAACGGTGTTGACGATGATCTGGAAAATGGACGGTTTGCTGTTTCCATGAGCGTATAATAGATACAAGCTTCAGAAAATAGCGATTCGTTACCTAGCAATCACTATTTTTGAAAGCAGGTGCTAATATGGAAGATCTGTCCCTTTGGGTTAACTTGATCAGTAATGTGGGCTTTCCTATCATCATAGCCATTCTCCTATTAAGAAATTTAATGAGCAGTATACAAGAGCGCCTGGATGAATTGAACAAGACCATGAACGAGCTATTAGAAACCATAAAAAAGCAGAATAAATAAAAGAAATAAAAAATAACTCCATATTTTTTTATGGAGTTATTTTCATAATATTTCATCTCAAAATTTGAAACCATTGGAAGAAAAAATACGTTTAATAGAGTATCAAAAAGCATTGAACGAAAACATTTGTTCGTATATAATATATAAGGATACAATAAGATACAAAAAAATACAAAATTCTTATGATATGTTGCGTTATTACACGTAGCGTAATATAATCAAATAAAAGGAAATATGAGGGGGAAATAACTAACAATGGACTTCGTTTCTCTCAATGAAAGCTTTTCTCCACTACAAGAATTGCCATCTTCTCCTTTATCGCTACATGTGCATGAAATCCTTAGCGCCGAGGATGCCGACACCAAGATTGCTATGAATATTACTGACAAACCAGACTTATTCAGTTTACTTCTAGTAACAACCAATGCAAAAGAAAACTATTGGAACATGCATCTTTTTTATATGGATCAGGTAGAGAGGCATAACCAAGAGTACCGTTATCATACCTTCTCCAACAACGAGAGCATACACCTACATAATTGTCTGTCTCAGCTCTTCAAATGATAAGAAAGCAGGACTCAATTTGAGTCCTGCTCTATCCCTTTTACTCTTTGATATTCCTCTTCAATAATTCTAGTTAATAGCTCTGTAGCGGTAATTCCCAGTTTTTTAGCCGTCTCCGCTAATTCCTTTTTGATATATGCGGGAACATCGTAATGAAATTTAACTTTATTTCCATAAGCCATTTTTTAGCCCTCCTACTTTAATTCAGTTATTATTCATCACTTCCTGATATTTTTGATCAATAAGGCGAATTAATAATTGAGTAGCTGAGGTATCCTGTAGATCGGCACACTCAATGAGCTTTTCTTTCACTTCCGGAGCAAACTCATAGGGCAATTTGAGTTTTGGCTCGGACATCCTCCCCCCCATACTTTTTTCAACTTGAATCGCTTTGTTTATCATCAGTTCAAGAGAATCCTTTTCTGCATCACTAAACTCGGTATATTTTAAAAGAACCCTGGATAGGTAGGATTTCAAAGCCTTCTGATTATCCTGATTTAAAGCAATGGTTAAGGTATCATCTTGTATGTCCAACTCACAATCAAAGTTATTTCCAAACAAATTGATATTATATTTCACGATTACACTCCTTTATCAAACATTAAATTTTTGTTACTTATAATATACTTTGTTTCGTTATGTTACGCAATATTTTTTAATGAAAATACATCACAACAATTGGCATTTTCATATTATCTTTCCACCCTTTTTTTTACTCAATATTTACTTTTATTGAGTAAAAATCTTTTTCTTTACCAAAAATGCCAGTTGGATAAACGATTAATCAAATTCTTGGGCATCAGGATCCAGCAGTTTTTAATGGAAAGGCAGCTCTCTTCAAGGCATTCATCATTTTATGACCTGGTCAGGAGTTGCTAAATACGCTGCAGGAAAGAAATATATCGTCTCAAAGGCTCACCAATCGGCGAGCAAGCGAGTGACTCGCTAGGCTCCAGGATATATGATTACTGTCTGTCCTGTTTGTAAAAGTGAACATGCTGGTGCAATCCATTCATACATTGGAAGATGACATCCAGCGCATACTCTAACTGTCCCTCAAGAATCCAAGAAGAACGCTTCCCCACATACTCCCATTTCCTCTATGCTGCGTCGATTACTCTTTATCCACCTCACCGTCTATTACGGTCTCATCTGTTCAATGGACGATCACTCCACTGCTTTGGAACAATTCGGACGAACGGATAGTTAAGTAAGCACCGAAAGTCCTTCTTCATTACCTTATTTGTTGGTTGTATCTGTATCCGTTTCATAGATTACCTGCAAGCACCATTTATGTGGGCCGTTAGAGAAAGATAGAAGACTATTAGATTCAAAAATTCGTTATACTATATTGCGTAACGTAACGTAGTATAATATAATACATATAGGTGATACCCCTAATTATAAAGGAGGTTCAAAATGGAGAATTGTGTAATTGAAAATTTCCAAACCATTAGAGAATTTCAATTTATAAAATACATGGCCACCTTGATACATTTTAACTCAATGAACTATGGAAAGAAGATCCGTAATAATTGCGAAAGATTCCCAATAATTTTAGATCAACCTATTTCTTCAGAAGAACCTGATCAAACGTTATTAGATTTAGTTCCTGCTACATATCAAATCGAACAAATTCTTGATTTTGAACCATTAGAAAATCAAATTACAAATCCAAAATTGTATGCAGGGTTTGAAATGCTAACAAATCAGCAAAAAGTCATACTCAATTACTCCTATGTAAAAGAAATTAATGACACAACCATTTCTACTTTGCTTGGATTATCCCAGCAGTATGTATCAAAAGCACGCAAAAGTGCACTAAAAAAATTAAAGCTCCATTTAGAACAAGAACAATAAGAATGGCTCGTACTAGACCAATTAAGAATTTAGAGAAAAATATAGGAGGGATAACCTTGGGACAGTTAAAGGATTTAATTTTACAGGCTCAAAAAAATGATAAGGATGCCACCATGTTAATAATCGATATGTTTAATAACAAGCTACAAAAATCATTATATCAAGTACCCTTTCAAGAAAGAGAAGACTTATCCCAGGATCTGTACGTCAAGATGATTGAAGTTATTGGAAAATTCCAAGTAAAGGAGTGAATAGAGTATGATTTGGATTATTATTTTTGTATCATTAATCAGCATCATTTGTACTCTCATTGGACCGTTAGTAATACTATCTAGTAAAGTGGTAATTTCAGAGCTAACAAAGCAGCGAATCATCTTTCTCAGTGCTGGTCTTTTTTTAGCCTTAGCTACGATCGATCTTTTACCCGAAGCCTTTGAAATTAATCCGCATTCAGGTATCTATTTTGCATTAGGCATCATAGCTCTCTTTCTAATAAATGGATCTCATTATCACTGTTCTATTCATTCTGTTCATTCCACTCACATTAATAAAACTACATTTTGGGCTTTCTTATCCATTGTACTCCTTCACTCTTTTTTCGATGGCTTTAGCGTGATTTCTTTATTCCATACAGAGACATACACTGGTATTGCCGTTTTAATCAGTTTATTACTTCACAAATTTCCGGAAGGTCTAGCAGTCGCTTCATTCCTGATTTTTATGCTTGAGGATAAAAGAAAAGTCTTTATTAGTCTTTCTATTATTATTTTCTTTAACCTAATCGGCAGCATCTTCAGTATATTTTTGATTCAGTCTATAGAAATGCTCCAGTATAACATAAGCATAATTCTATCAATTACAGCTGGATTTTTCGTATTCATTTCTTGCGTAGAAATTCTACCTATGCTAAATGAAAAAAAAACAACAATGAATAAATTTTATGTTATTTTGGGATTCGGTACTATTCTCGTCTTACATGTATTACTCCATTAGTGCTCATTAAATAATCCCATTACTGAACCATCCCCCAGATCATACGCATCCAGTCCTTTTTATGGTAAAATTAACATTACAATCAAAACTATATAGGGGGAATCAAATATGAGAAAATTCATTTACCTTCTGACATCCGCGATATTGTTAACAACAGCAATAGGTTGTTCAAATCAAGATCCAGCTACTACTTCAAACAACTCAGAACAGAAGACTAACAACACCACGATTGCTCAGGAAAATAAAAATGATTCAGACATCCAGAGTGTTACAGAAGTTGCTACGCAATTTAAACTTACTGAATTTGAAGTAAATGACTACAAAAAAACGATTACACCTGACTGGGTGGAGCAAAGAAAAAGTAAATTAGAACCTCTAATGACAACAAGTTTTTTAAAAAAACAAGCTGACAATCGGAGAATTGCTCTTCCCCTAGAATTAGCTTCCCTTGAAAAAACAAATTTAACACTTGAAGACCTCAAAATCCAAGAGAAAAATGCAACAAAAGAATCCATGGAAATAACTTATTCGGGAAATCTTGTTTTGAAGGATAAAAACGAAAAAATTCCTTTAGAAGGCCAACTCACCTTCTTAAAAGAAAATGATACGTGGAAAGTTAATAACGATATCTACAATGTAGAGAAGCTTCAAGAAGTCTTAGATAAGCATAAGTAAAAATAAAGATGGTATCCCTTACTCTCAGGGATACCATCTTTATTTCTATCTATAGTTTTTTGTACAATTGTCTATTTAACTATCAACCTTAATCAATTTTTTTGAATATAGCTCTCTGAATCTTAGGTAAAAAATTTTAAGACTTTGGTTGTTATTTTCATTACTCACGCTTCTTTAATAAGTATAAGGGATATCACTTCCCTTATAAACAAAATGATTAAAGGAGAGATTTTTATGCCAGAAGCAGTATGTAGTTATTTCGGTGGAGATCATCAAATGCGCCCTCAAGGATTTGCCTTTTTGGCTGATCAAAACAACAACCGTATTTCTTGGGGCCAAACACCAGGTCTTTACAAATGTAAATGTGGTGATCGTTTCATCTCTGAAGGTTCGCCTGAAGCTGGTGGTGTTATTGGTAACTATGTTACAGAAGGTGGTATCATTGGTGCTGCCACTGTTGAGGGCGTTGGGGTACTGAAAATAAACAAAAGCCTCGTCCGTTACACAAGTAGTCGAACATTGTCTGGATTTCGCTTCTTGCAATAATGCAAACGTATATTTAGAAAAAGAGCCGATGCGAAACTTCGGCTCTTTTTCTATTTTTAACCTTATTTTACCCACATATGTTATAATAAACATTTAATACAAAGGAGGTGCGTGATTATGGATTTTAGAAATCCACCTAATCAATATGACCCTGAAGCACATAAAAGAAAACACGAAGAGCAAGAACAAAGATACTTATCAGGAAAATTCGGATTTTTACGTAATGCAGTAAACTTGCTAATTGTAGTCGGTATTTTTGCAGTCATTATTTTGCTTATCAAATTGTTTTGATATTGGCGCAATGTAATGTGCGTTCGTGGTGTTTTTTTGCCCACCTTAATTAATCTTTCAAGGATCCTTCGCTCCATGGGCCGCGACGATAGCAAGCACCTGGAATATGAAGCACCTTGGCTGGGGTCACTTTCTTCCGCTCTAGTTAAATAGCCGGCCCAGCTGTGCGTACTGGCCCTTAGGTGGCAAGAGCCTCCGTCTAAGGGCCAGTAGCATAAGCCTGCTCCCTAGTCTTGTCCTGCCCGATCTCTTGCTCACCTATCTGGAAGCTAACCGCTTGCTTCTAAACTGGTTTTAATGAAAAAGGGATGACCTAGATTGCTCTAGAAACACCAACTGCTTCTATCCAAATGCCTACTATGCCATTTTGGACGAAAGACTTCAAATCTGGATTTTTCCGACATCAAATTTACGACCAAGTATACTGGTCGTTTTTTGAATGAAATAGCCAGCTGAAGGAGCTGGCACGAGATTCTCAGAACACAAACAATTAGCCGTGGAAAAATGTCAGGCGTAGGTAGCCTTTTTATGTTGCTAATTTGCTAGGTTGCATCTATAATTATGAGTATTAAAAAATATATACCTAATTATCTTTGCTAACATTAGTAAGCAAAGAAGAAGAGCAGTTCTCCAACAGAGCTGCATTTGATAAGCTGATGAATACCAAATTGGAAGTTATAAAGCATTTTATTTACACTGCCAACCTTTGGAATGGTGCGAAGAAACAGAATCTTACAGATTAAGCACAAGTCTATTTTTTCGTGTCTTATTTAGGCATGTTCAAAAAGGCTTTTTTTGCTTACAGCCGATTGTAGAGGGCAGTCATGCCACTATAGTCGGCTTTTTTAATATACTGGTTACTTTGGTACAACTCGCAAACGCTAATAGTTAGAGGTATATAACATAAAAATTATGGTATTTTGACGGGTTTTATGAAGAAAAAAATGGTCGTATAACGATGAATTCTGCATTTTTTGTTTAGGTTTGACCGTCGAAGTGACCTATCGAGTTTTTTGATTATCCACATATTTATAGCCAATACCATAACTCCACCACAAAGTCGCTTGCGACTATAAATGGTTGAAAAAGTGGAGTGCGACTTAGCGCATTGCCGGGCGCTGATCGCAGTTTTTCAATCGGCACAAAATGATCTAACCCGAAGGATCAGACGCGTTCTTGATGTAGGACACCACAAATCTATTTAAATTTGAAAGGAGTTTTGTTACATGCAATACAACATTAATGAACTTATTCAATTCGCCTTTATCTGGGCAACACACGTAGACTGGAGCGGAGCAATAAACAACACCTTCGATTGGCTCGACAAAGCTATTGTTGTTATTGAACTTGTTCTTGTCGCAAAGACACACAATAGGGACACGTCTCCTAAAGATCATCAAACTTCCCCGGAAGAAGGAAGAAAGCGAAATAGCCCTTATCGAAATCGAAAAGGGATGCGCAAAAGATAAATGTTGTTCAGAAAACAACAGATCAAGAGCTGTTGTTTTGTCTGTACCAAACATTTCGTTGGCTGCGTTTCAGCTCACATAAGCAACCGATTTGGGCACGGTTAATTATCTTGGCTACTACAAGTACAAAAGCCTATGCTCCAATCCATTTAACATTTATTGACATGACATATGTATTTCATTTTCAAATAAGACATTTTATTGAATAATAATTCATTGTGTGGTGGGGTAAATAGTTTTGCATAGAACGTCACCTATTATAAAACAAAAAAAGACCAGCTAAGAAGCTGGTCAAGGTAACTATAAATACGTATGCCTAACTTATGCCCCACCGATATAACCTTGAGTAGAAATTAAACCAGAAGTTTGATGTTGCTCAAATGGCAACTGTGCTGATGCTACAAACATCAGTACAAAACTAACTGCTAAAAAGAAAACCATCTTTTTTTTCATTTCTTTCCCACACCTCCAGAAACATACTTTGATACTGAGCGAGTGTTTCAGGGTCTGCGTGAACCCTGAAACGTTCAAACAAACCTGAGCAGTTGGAAATAAGTAGTACATTATTTATTTTAACGGATTTTTCAAAAGCGTCCATAAGACATTTAAAACCGTATGGATATTCTCCTCTAAACAACTTGTATTTAGCGAGTTTGTACCAAAAACGAGCGTATTCGTCTGATAATACCTGCTGAGTGTAAATATCTGTAGATTCGGGTTCACGGTATGCTGCGATTTGAGATTCAAAGCGGTCTAAAATATGGTCAATGTCTAAGTTGTATCGATTAGCCGCTTCAACAACGTTCAGAAGTTCGGCAAAGATTTCTTTTTCACCGGATATATACTCTACATAATCCGGCAACACACTAACATCTCCAGACATAAGCCTGTTTACGTACGTATTAATTTTAGCCCAACCTTGGAATAATCCCAACCAATGTTGTGATTCCGAATCTTTTTCTTTTACCCAACTTAAATCAGTATGAGCCTTCAGGTGTTTTAAACCTTGTTCATAATTACCTCTTGCATCACAGGCATATGCACACAATAGATCTCCGTAAGCTATGTATACAAACGGTGGTCTGCTTGGCCTCTTATGGGATTCTTGTTTCATGCCATAACGAAGCTTTGCTCTTTCTCTCATCATCTGAGCAAACTCATATACTTTATCCCACTGGCCCAATGCTCGATATAAGTTAGCTAAGTCTTTTAAAGCATCCAATTGGTCTACTTCATCCAAACGATCAATAAAAGGCTCAAATCTAGCAGCAATCTGAAGATTTTGAATCTGATCTTCCCCAATTCCGATCGTAAACAAGCGATACTGACAGATTGCCAAGCGCTCTGAATGCTGATGTTTTTCACTCTCGGCTACTTTTTCATACAGATAAGCCGCCGTATCCTTGTATCCTTTTTGAAACGAATCCTCCGCTAGTTCAAAAAGCAACGGGGTATAAGCAGGATTATCCAATAACATACTGACAACTCGCTGTACACAATCTAACCGATTAAGTTCAACACATCGGTATAAGAACGGGCTTATTTTTCGCCAGTTGAGTGAAAAATCTTCAATACACTCTTCTATAAAACGTTCGTAAAAATAATCCGGTGGTAAATTCATTCCCATAGTAATACTGTCCAGTTGGTGAACAGATATAGAACGATTTCCTGTCACAATGCCACTAATAGTACCTACGTTTAGATCAATGATGTGACCGAACTCGGTCATAGTTAAGTCTTTCTGTTTTAAGTATTTTACTATTTCTGCCCGAATCGTAGGTGTGTTTTCCATGATAAACCACCCTTTCAGCACGAACTTAGAATGTGCAAATTTAATAAAATTCGAAAATAGAAATTCTGTAATATAATTAAATATTTTACATTCACGATAATACCATCTTTTGGAACAACAATAAATACTTATATTAGGAGAACATTGGATGATGTACGCAAAAATGACAAGGAATTTAGACACCCTTGGTAGACTTGTAATTCCCAAAGGGGTACTCATTACATGTGACATTTTTTCGAATGACTCAGTAAAATTTCTCGTAGATGAAGAAACGAGTACAATTTCCCTAAAAAAGTACATTGGACAGTCATGTAAATTTTGTCAGTCCACCGAGGAGTTAAGTTACTTTAAGGGTTCTCTTATTTGTAAAAGCTGTACCTATATGCTCAAGATTCCTTCTACAAATAAGCAGGTTTTACAACCAAAAGAGATTATGGTCCAAATGCTCTTAGATTTACATGAAAAGTATCCGACTGCCACACAACAGGAATATGCTGATATGTTGGGTATATCAAAGTCCCGTGTAAGACAGCTCATACCAAAAATGTTTAGCCCCACCGAGAGAGATAGATTAGGAGATTAAAGTTGGTTTCAACACATTTAGTCTGAAGGAGGGTATCAATTGAAGAATACAGGTATGAAACGTCCCTTAGATACGTTAGGCCGGATTGTTATTCCCATAGAAATCCGGAACACAACGGGGATTGAGATTGGCGATCCATTAGAATTTTATATGGACAATGAAAAAGGTTTTTTAGGGATAGGAAAGTATAACGGGGTTGCCTGTAAATTGTGCAATTCGGCTCAGGATTTAAGCTATTTCAAAAGCTCTCTTTTATGTAGGCAGTGTATACTCGAAATGAAGGGGAACGTAGGTGTTACTCTCATTCCCGCTCCTCCTGTTAGAGAAAAACCTAAAGAATCTAGAATCCATCGGTCTACATTACAATTGCTTAAAGGTCTACGGCAGCTTATGAAAGAATATCCAAAAGCCAAGCAAAGCGAATATGCCGAATGGCTTGGCGTGTCACAAGGCCGAATATCTCAGCTAAAAAAATTATTATAGGTTATCGTTCTGATTTTGGAACGTATACTTAGTTGACCGTCTGCTGTAAACATAAAAAAAGGTCTGAACAGGTAAGGCATAAGCATTCACCACCTATTCAGACCTTTTAATTAAACTATACAAGCTCTATACTGAATCAGCCTTGAATTATCATTTGGGTTCTTCTTCTATTTTCAGTCTGGTTTCTCCCAGCAACCCTCCATCTGCTGACGCCTGAAGCAACAACTCACCAGCCACATAACCGGATTGTATAACAACGAGACACCTTCCCCTGTGTGTTCGTCTCTCATTCCCCTTGAAGAATTCATCGCTGGTGAGATTACCATTGTCTATTCCAAGGATACGACCATCTCCCTGCAGTTTAAAGATTACATCAAAATCCTGGTTAGGTACGATGATCCCGTTTGGGTCTATGACCGTTACTTCCACATGAGATATCTCATGCCCATCAGCAGGTAGAACCGTCCGATCGGCCTCCAACTTTAGAGCATAAGGAGCCCCGGCAGTGGTCAGTTCATGCTCACAAACCTTCTCGTTTCCATTGCGACCCACAGCTCGGATTTTGCCCGGTGTATAGGGAAGCTCCCATAGGATTAAATGATTAGGGTAATCCACTAGCTTCCTCTCACCGTATGATTCATCATTCACGATCAATTCCACACTCTCACAATTAGTGAAAGTAACCAACCGTATCAATTTTCCACCGTATTCAGGAAATGTCCAGTGATCTTCCATAGCCGGAGATTTCCAGTGCATCGTCCATGTCGGATTAAATTCCGATTTCATATGTTCGTTAAATGCGGCTATGTGCACAATAGGCTGATCAGACCATAAACTTTGTTGGAGATAAGATACTGGTTTGCGGAATCCGCAAGTATCAATCAGACCCGAAGACCACCCTTTGGAGGGATAGCTCGTTTCTCCCAAATAGTCAATTCCACTCCAAACAAATTGACCGATCACATAATCACGATTAGCGACATCAAACCAAGGATTTAGGGGCAAATAACCTTTAACACGGTTATCCTTACCCCGATAGTATGGGAATGTTTCTGTTCCAAGGATAAGCGTATCCGGCATGGCCGCTCTATAGTGCTCATACCACTGCTCCTGATAGTTTACCCCCAGAACATCCACTCGTTGTCCCAGCTGTTTGGTATGCTCCACTTTGGCCTCAATCGAACCCTCACGCAAGCTGATTGGTGTATTATGCGGCTCAAGTGCACATGTAACTGGTCGAGTCGGGTCTTTTTCATGGCAGAAACCCACAAGTTGCTCCAACATTTTGAGCATGGATGGCTGACCTTGATTCTCCACTTCATTCCCAACGCTCCACATGAAAACACTGGGATGGTTCCTGTCTCTGAGCAACATTGCTTCCAGATCTTTTTCCCACCACTCATCATATAAATGCTCATAGAAAAGAGACTTCCATTTGTCAAAAGCTTCATCAACCACCAAGAACCCCATCTGATCACATAAATCTAATAATTCGGGCGCCATCGGGTTATGAGCAAAACGAATCGAGTTACAGCCCATTTCTTTCAGCCTCTGCAGCCTTCTCTTCATGGCTGTATCATGGTAAGCAGCCCCCAGACAGCCTAAATCATGGTGAATGCACACTCCCTTTAGCTTTAAGCTGTGCCCATTCAGAAATAAACCTTTTTGAGTGTCCAGCTTCACTTCTCTTATACCAAAAGGAGTACAATAACGATCCACCTCTGTATTGTCGCAATAGATCGTCGTCTGGGCTTCGTAGAGCACTGGGTTGTCCGGTGACCATAGTTCTGGCTCTAAAACTTGCGCTTTTTGCTCTATTTCCCTCGTTTCACAGCCCAAAAGAGTTACTCGGTTTTCCACTTTTCCTTTGATCTGTCCCTGTGGGTCCAGCATTTCAGTCATAATCGTACACTCTACGGCATGCGCGTGATGATTAGTGACCTGGATTCTGGCAGTCACCTTGGCTTCATCTGGCGAAATTTCAGGTGTGGTAATGTAAGTCCCCCATTCGGTTATATGAATATAATCCGTACAAATCAGCCAAACATTACGATAAATACCGGCCCCCGAATACCATCTATCAGGTGAAAGAATCGTATTGTCCACTTTGACGGCAATCACATTCTCCTCATCCCACCGAATATATGGAGTCAAATCATATTGAAAGCTAACATATCCATAGGGTCGCTTGCCCACAAAATGCCCATTGATCCAAACCTCACTGTTACTGTGAATGCCATCAAATTGTATGTATACGCGCTGTTTTGGAGAGGAGGGCTTCACATTAAAATGCTTTCTGTACCACCCGACAGACCATCTCGGCAAATAAGCTTGATTGCCACCATACAGCATATGCGGATCAAAGGACTTTTCAATGCTCCAATCATGAGGGACTTGAAGGAGCCGCCAATGCTCATCGTTATAGTCCATTTTCTCAGCACCTGCATAATTACCTTCTATAAATTTCCAATCTATTTTGAATGGCATAATCACTCTGCTTCCCATCATCTTGCCTCCATTTCATAAAGTGGATGAACGGATATAACAACAGTGCGGGATGACCATCACAAAAGACGTGTTCTCATTACAATATTTGATACACCGGGCGATCTTCTATAAAGTGTACGGGGAGCATTGGAAATTGGGCGGAAAGTACATCTGCGAGATACTTCATCCCAGGTGCTTCACTTTCAGCATGTCCCAGCATGATAAGTGCTTTACTTTGCCCTTGATAGACAGCATCTTTAACATATTCTGGTGTTTCCCATTCTGGGCCCTCACCGGCAATGACTAAATCCACATTTTCATTTAGAAATAATGGAATGGCTAGTTCACCACCTCCCCTGTATCCTACTGAGATTCCCACTCGTTCACATGGCATGGAAACCTCGCCAGCCACCCGTACATAACGAATATGTAGTTTGGCTTTGATATATTCAGCGATCTCCTTAACCTCCATAGCCGGAATAGTCAAAATGGCGGCCGTCGGCTGCTGTTTCACAATGTAGTTGTGCCAGCTAAGCGCCTGAAGAAGCCCAACCATCACTCCATCCGGTTGATAACGATGTATGGCGTCATGAAACCGATAAATGCCTATACCTGCATCGGCAATGAGGCGAGATTTTTGCAAAAAAACAGGATCATATAGTAAACATTCATGCATTCTCTGATGACTATAAAAGATGCCTTCATGCGTAATGATAAAATTTGCACCTAGAGAAATAGCTTGTTCTATCACATACTGCGAAGCTGAGAAAGCGGTTACAATTCCTTGCACCTCAGTATCTATATATCCTGGGTCCAGTAGATCTACGGTGGTGTTGGGTATGCTTATTCCCTTGGTCAGATGATTCACAATCTGACCCATAGTCATGGTCATACACGTTCCCTCCTCATGGATAATGCATATCAATTGTACCATTTTATTTCAATCATAAGTGCTATTCTTTCTAGCAAAATAGCCAGTTCCAAAGGAGCCAGCTGTTTTACGAATGGTTCTATTATTTATACAGAACTCCTAAAATGGAGTCGATTCGTTCTTTTGCTCCTTGCCAGGATGTCATGACGGGGAACTCATATTGCTCTCTTACTCTCAGATTCCATGGATGAGGAATGCAAAGCACCTTTTTCCCCTCCTCTAGCGCAGGCACTAAATTATGAGGACCATCATCAATCAGGAGATCATAGTTAATCAGGTTCTTTCGTTTACATGGGAAAAAGTTCTCAATCGGAATGAATGGCATATGTCTTTGAAGCCAGTTCCATTTCTCTAGGACGGTCTTGGGTTCTGCCGCTGTCACAATAATGACATCAAAAGCATTGCAAAGCTTCTCCATCTCTTCTACAACATACTCGTCATACAGTTCAAGTTCCTCAAACAAACCCGGTCGCCCATAAAATACATCATGCGTGCTCTTGGGATGACGTAGATGATCAGTATTCCAATCTAACATTTCTTCATACCGAAGCGGATGAGTGGGAAATTCACTATTGTTATGGTATATGGCTCGTTTGACGAGATGACAGATGGTATCGTCCATATCGACTGCAATGATTGGTTTTCTCATCAGCTTGCCCCTATTCACTCTGGTAAAATTTTTCACAAGAATATCATACTATAATTTAATATCGCGGTGAAGCTTAGGTATTGCTGGCCGATTACATCTCGCCTTTATTCAAGATAATTAGCCAAGTACAACGTTAGGTTTATCTACATAAATCAGATATATTAAAGCAAAAAAGTTATGTTAGTTTTATTAAAATAAACTAAATTTCAAACAAATATAAGCAATAAATACAATGATACCATAGAAAATCTCACTTAAATAATAAATCTATGTGTTTATGATTAGAAAACACAAAAAATAACTAAAAAAATCAATTGAATAACAAAAACTCAAATGATAGAATAACAAAAATAACTTTTCTCCAAATTGAAAACGCTTAATTTGTGTTTAGCTTACTGCTATTTACACACTTACATACCTACTTCATCTCTGTATAGCAGGAAGTTGAATAATATATTTAGGGAGGAATAAAAATGAAGGCATTGTTAAGAAAAGCATTATTGTCTGGACTGGTCGGCTTGCTCATCATGATTGGTTTAGGAGGAGTTTTCTCCAAGGTAGAAGCTGCTTCAGGATTTTATGTAAGCGGTACCAAATTGTATGATTCTACAGGCAAGCCATTTGTTATGAGAGGCGTCAATCATGCTCACACATGGTACAAAAATGATCTTTATACAGCTATCCCGGCAATTGCCCAGACAGGTGCTAATACCGTCCGAATTGTCCTTTCTAACGGAAACCAGTACACCAAGGATGACATTAATTCCGTGAAAAATATTATCTCTCTAGTCACGAGTTACAAAATGATTGCTGTGCTTGAAGTTCATGACGCTACAGGCAAAGACGACTATGCGTCTTTGGATGCAGCTGTGAACTACTGGATTAGCATAAAGGATGCTCTGATCGGCAAGGAAGACCGGGTTATCGTAAACATTGCGAACGAATGGTATGGTTCTTGGAATGGAAGTGGTTGGGCTGATGGATACAAGCAAGCGATTCCCAAGTTGAGAAACGCAGGTATCAAAAATACGCTCATCGTCGATTGTGCCGGATGGGGACAATATCCTCAGTCTATCAATGACTTTGGCAAATCTGTATTTGCAGCTGATTCTTTGAAGAATACGGTATTCTCCATCCATATGTATGAGTTCGCGGGTAAAGATGTTCAAACTGTTCGAACCAATATTGATAACGTTCTGAATCAAGGACTTCCTCTGATTATTGGTGAATTTGGCGGTTACCACCAGGGAGCAGACGTCGACGAGACAGAAATCATGAGATATGGCCAATCCAAAGGAGTAGGCTGGTTAGCCTGGTCCTGGTATGGTAATAGTTCCAACCTTTCCTACCTTGATCTTGTAACAGGACCTAATGGCAATCTGACGGATTGGGGAAAAACTGTAGTTAACGGAAGCAACGGCATCAAACAAACATCGAAAAAAGCCAGTATCTACTAAAAACACATTAAGAAAATAAAAAATACTCATGTATTCACTGGCCCCTTACTTTATGTGAAATTAGTCTGGAAAGGAATCACCATGTAACCTTCTGGGTTATATGGTGATTTTGATTTCATATACAGGCACAAGGCTAACCGAACCGATATCTACAATACTTTCCTTTGTCGTCTCTTTCCAGCCAGCCATGGTCGTACTGCTATTGAGAACCTTACCTTTTCGAATGGAAGAAACATATACGTACAACCCTTGCTCGATGAGCCGATGCTCAAATGCTTTCAAACCTATTTCCCAGGTCGTATGGTTGCAGAAATTATCGTTGATCAGTTCGCCATCAATAAAAGCATAACCGATATCTCCAGTATAATGGATACGCAGCAGAGCTTCCTTGATTCCGTGAAAGGCATCTAATTCGAAATCAAGGGTAAATTTATCGTTATTTATCCTTTTCAAATTGAAATGAATTTCTTTCTTAGGAGCCTTTAAACGATATGTTTTGAATACATTGTTTTCTGTTATTTCAAGCAGTTCTCCACCGGAAATCGATGTGAATGAGGCGTCAAAATCCGGGAATACACTCAGGGTTACCATTTCTTGGTCCGTTGATTCCAGCCTTAGATCGCCCTCAGATACAAGTACATTGGCATTTGTCAAAATGACTCTGTCCCGGCCTTGCATGTTTACCTTCCAAAATGTAAGACTTTGCTCATCAGTCATCGTATAGATGGCAACTTTTTGACCACTTTCAGATACCAGATGGATGAGACTATCCTCCTCTTCAGCAACCTTAATGATCGTGTTCCCATCCAATTGCTCTATCGAACCTTTGTCGATTGTGGCACTGATTATATCTTTTGACTCCATTACATACCTTCCTTGCATGCCCTCTGGTACAAAGAAAAAATAATATGCTTCTCCATCCTCTTCTATCCTTGTTATCAGCTGTGCCGTAGCATATTTGAGTTTCATTCCATCTAAATTGAAGTTAAATGGCAATATGGCAAAACTATCACGTCCTAACGTCAGTTCACCTTGGCTAGGGATTACAATTGTTTCCTCGGGTAGCTCAATACTCACATTAAAATCGCACAGGTCGTAATTTTCGACATGGTCTTGAAAATTATTTAGAAACAGGTAACCCGATCCGGCACTGGATCGCACTGCATATCGTAACGTATCCACATCATAAGGGTCCATCTGGGACGTATCCCCTGGCAGAATTGTCTTTGTTAGTGAGAATTGCTTTTGGAACGTTGAAAAAAAGTAATGCTGCAGCTTTGTTCTTTGGTATGATTCCCTTACTTGGCCGAATTCGCCGATCATAGCGTTGAAATCATAGGATATTTTAGGAGTGGCTAGATCATTTGTGAACGGGTTAACCTTACCTCGAGGATTGGAACCCCCATGATACATGTAGTATCCGATCAGGTTACAGCCTTCTGCAACCTTCATGACAGTCATCGCTGGAACACTGCGGTAGGGAAATGCGAATCGATATTTATAAAACTGAACCATGCCGCCACCCATTTCACAGCAAGCGTACGGATAGTCTTCAGGCGCGTATTGAGGCTCAAAATTGTAGCTCTTTGGAATCTTGTTATTATGCTTGTCTCGGAAAATGTATTCCGGTGTCGCAGGATGCTCGTTCATCCCCTCCAACCGTCCCTCTTCGTAGTAGATCCATGGCCAATAGGCATACCCGCCCCATAATGGCAGCATATCAGGTACAGGAGTTGTCGCTCCTCCCCATCCTGTGCACGTATAGATCGGAGTATCAATCCCTGCTTCCAGAGCTATTTCTTTAAGTTTTAACATATGCGAGTTACCGTCACTTCCACTGTTTAACCACATATCATTAATTCCTACAGTCAAGGCCCACTGGGCAGATGAATGATTATGCTCGTTTTCGATTTGGGTGCCGATAATTGGCCCCCCCTCCTTATATAACAACCCTTTAACCTGGGTACCGATTTCGTTATACATTCTTCTTGTATAGAACAGATACCCCTCATCATTAGAACGAACCTCAAATGGTCGACCAAATAACCAATCTGGCATACCGCCGTTTCGAATTTCCCCATGATCAAAGGGGCCGATCCGAATCATGGAGTATACCTGATGCTTGCCGCACAACTCGATGAAACGACGAAGATTTTTGTTCCCACTCCAATCAAAAATACCTTCAACTTCTTCATGTAGGTTCCAAAAAATATAAGTGGCAATGATGTTTACGCCGCCCATTTTTATTTTAATAATTTCGTCTTCCCAATAGCGTTCATCATAACGGGCATAATGGAATTCACCACAAATACCGAAAAAGGGCTCTCCATCCTTCTCCATAAAATAGTTGGTGAATCCGATTTCCTCTCCTTTGGGATTGGTGCCGCCAAGTTTGATATGTCCTTTAACAATATGCTTTTGATCGTCTTTGACTGTAACCCGATAGTTTCTCATGGAGTTCACTCCCCTCACTCGTTAATCTGAATTCAAGATAAATTGATTCCATTTGCGCTGCCAAGCGATATCATTCCAGAATGGATGATGGGGAGCACAGTTAGAGCAGAGGGTCATTCCCCAGAACCCAAGTGCCATTCCTTTTCGCAACACATATTCAGCGATAAATTTGCCGACTGGGCCTTCTTCAAATTGGGCATACAGCGGCGTATAGCCTACATAACCTTCTCCTATGACTATTGGAATACCGGAATGACGAGTCCATTCATGAATTTCTTCTAAACGGGTGTCGGCCTTCTGCAACATGGCAATTTTATGGTCTCCATACCGATCGTACAAAAATAAATCCCATTGGTCGGGATCTACCCAGTCGTGTAAATAAATAAGCCTCATGCCGACTGGATTGCCTTCCATCCGCCAATTCTGCTCCGGAGGCAGGGTCCACTTTGCAAATGGAGGAGCATCTTCTCTTAATAGGGATTGTACGAATGGATTGGGGAACGGCGCCAACTCATCATAAAGCCCTGCCGCTTCCATAAGCTCATTGAGCACCCCTTTAATATAAAGATGAAAATGGGCAACCTGCATATTGCGCGCGACGTAAGCTTTAGGGTAGGCTTCATTTAACGTATAGCTTGCCGTCATCATAATATCGGGATGACATTGGCGAAGATATTCAATCGCTTCTTCTACATAGGGCTGCATGGCTTCAATAAGCGCTGGTACATTCGTTTCGGCTATGCCTTCAGACGTCCCAACAGCGTTTAACTGCCCAAATTCCACTTCGTTATGCAACTCTGTATAGATGATCTGGTTCCTATAGCCTTCTGCTGTGACGAAACGGATCAACTGATCCATTGATTTTGCAATGGCCATGAATCTCTCCTTAGGAGGTATTGCAGCTAATTCATCTCTAAGCTCAGCATGAGCCAGAAAGCTGGGACTCTGCTGATATTCCCAAGAGGATAACATAATGTAACAGTTATGAGCCTTTGCTTGTTTAAACAGTTCAAGTAAATGAGCATGCCCGTCCAGCACTGCGCCGCCACGACAGTTATACCAACGCGTACGCTGACCTACTTCCCCAAGGTTAGCAAACTCCAAGGGTCCAGGACGTTTGCCATCCGCTGTAAACAACATGAATGGCATAGCACATATTCGGATCGTATTGTACCCTCTTTCGACCGCTTCTTTAAAACGGGCTTCAAGATCGCTGTAGGGCTCACCTTCTTGCGTCATTGTATACCAAGAAAAGTCCCACATGGTGATCGTCAATTTGCGCGGTACATTTCTCATGAGATTACTCATTTGATTTCCCCTCCCAGCTCCAGTCCATATGGTTCAATGCTCCTTGATGGTTAGCTTCCAGCTTAAGCACCGATTCAAAATGCAAGATAGCTTCGTCCTGTCGTCCTAATCCAAGCAAACCAAGTGCTTTCATATAAGTACAATGAACCTGATTACGATTATTCAGGTCATCTTCAAAGATGAGAAAGTCGGGTAACGAAACCGCAAAATAATCCATTTTCACGGGTTCGAACAAGTGCCTTTCGGCGTAATCAATGAGCTTGTTGAATCGACGATTGCCTTCCTTCGCATAACCAAGTTTCTGCCAGGCCAATCCTTGGTAAAATATCATATCCGGCTGTTGATCGTTATAATACATGGCGTTAATGGGTTCCCCCTGTCCTTGAGAGGCCGTGGAAAAAGCCTGCCTTGCCTCATCTGTTAATTTCAATAGTTCATACGCGCAGCCCAAATAATAGTAGATATCGTTATCTCGGGAACCCTCTAGCTTACCTTCGCCAAGATTCTCTGGATACACTAAAGCCTCCCGCAGCCCTTTTACAGCCTGCTCAATCTGCCCAGACCTCAGGTCGGACTTCGCAAGCTCTACCTTGGCAAGCCTATACTGTCCAGTTACCTTCCCCTCTCCGCCTTCCCATGGATGAAATATTCTCCCTGTCAGCAAGGACAACGCTATTTTATGCTGCTTCATCGTATTGTGAACGGTTACATATTCCAAAAACAGATCATCGCGAAGCTTTATGATTCCCGGATAACTCTCCATTAGGTTCAATCTGTCGTTGGGCTTGATGTTCAGCTTCTTATACAGCTGGTCAAGCTCATAAAGAACACGCGCGTCTGAAGTATTGCACGCAAAGGCCTGCTCTAACGAATGGCGAGCCTTCTTTACTTGGCCTTGTTTGTTAAAATATCCAAGAGCAAGATTACGGTGAACAACGGGGTAAGTATCGTCAATGGAACGAGACGTTTCCCAGCTGGAAATGGCATCCCAATGCCGTTTCTTGTCATAGAGTAAATTACCTAAGTAATAATGCGCCTTTCCATCCCCCGGTCTCGTTCGAATTGCAAATTGTAACACATCCAACTCCAACAGACTGTTAGGAAAGCAGTAGTCGGGAACTGCAACTGCGGCCTGCGCGAGAGCATTATTCGCCTGCTCATACTTGCCGATTTTAGCATAGCAGAAGGCCTGAACGTAATACAGCATAGGGTATGTTTTCGCCTGCTCTGGAGCTTCTTCCAACACACATACTGCATCCTCATAGAGTCCCGCCGCTGCATAGTCCGATGCTACTGCTATATAATTATGCACATCTCCACGCATCCATTTTTCCAGCTCTTCGAAGACCGTTTTAGCATCATCTCGTAACCCGAGAGCCTCTAATGATAATGCTTGCTCACGGTAAGCTCCAAAATCGGCGATATCGAGCTTAATTGTTTCCTTGGAATAGGCTATTGCCGCTTCGTAGCTGCCAAGCTTACGAAGAATAGCCGACTTCAGGTTGCGTGCTTTGTAGTTGCGAGCATTTCGGATTATCGAACGCTCCACCAGCTCCAACGCTTCTTCATAGTTCCCTTTTTCTGTCGCAATCTGTGCCAGTGAGAAATACCCGCTGTCTTGCCATGCTGCACTCCATACTGATTTATAAAATGCAGCGAACGCCTCATCCATCCGCTCTTGGTATTTTAGCGACAAGCCAAGCTGGTAGTAGGCCTCACCGTCATAGGGATTAGAGTTACGCCAGGTTACCCGCGAGATAGCTTTACGAAAGCACTCTTCACTTTCTGAATACAACCCTCTACGAAGAAGCAACGTACCATATGCCACATTTATGCGGCTGTCATTTTTATCTCTTTTCAGGCCCTCAAGATAATACGCCTCGGGTTCAAAGGTAGCATGACGGTATTGCTCCAAGTGTTGTCCTGCTAAATATAATTCTTCGTTCGTTCTTAATTCCTCCGGTTCTGGCAGGGGGGCGGCAGCAGCCGGCATCTGTTCAACTTCCTTTTTCTTCGGCTGATAGCTAATCAACTCCCTTCCGGTCGCGTCTTTGACGGTTAAGCATAGTTCATAATCCTCATCCTCAGCCAAAATAACTGTCTTCTGCATAAAGGCCTTATTAGGTGTCAGATCTAAGGTTTCTTGGATATAAACTTTCCGCTGACTACTTAATTCCACAACAGCGTCACGAAATGACGAAGTTACATAGACTCCAATCTGTGCTGTCCCTTCGCTGCGATTTAATTCCAAATTAACGGCTGCGTCAATTGAAGCGTTTTTGACAATACCAATATGTTTGTAAGGCATAAAATACTGCGAGAACGATTTTTCTTCATACGGCTGAAGCCAAGTGAAATCTGGTTGGTTATCGGTATATACCCCCGTCATCAACTCGATGTAGGGGCCGTCTTCGTCTGTTAGATTCCGGTCCCATGCTTGGCCGAATTCGCCATTTCCCCATGTCCATTGCTTTTTTCCGGGAGAGATGTGATGGTTAGCCACATGCAAAAGCCCGGCTTGTTTCATATGGTCGTAACCACCTATGAAATTGTAATCCGATTTATAGGCCATATATGAAGTGGGGACAGGAATATTTTTGTATCGGGAGATATCTACGCCTTCAGAATAATCCATTTTATAATAAGTGCCTGTAGCGATCGGGAAACGGGATACATCTCGCTTTCCATGGTCGAACACGGCTGATACGTCTGGAGGAAAAACAGATTGTGTGTGCTCATGTACCGCTACGGCTGGATTGGCCCACCATAGAAACGTTTGAGGCTCGGCAGTCCGGTTGTATAGCTGGGCCCCAACTTTAAGGTATGCTTTATCCGGTTGGAGTGTAAATCCAGCTGTTACTTTCGTGCCGAACATACGATCAATTTCGCTCACCCATACCGTTGCGCTTCCGTCCTCATGTTCTTCCAACTTGTATTCAACGGGTCCGTAAGTGTTGGGACGGTGATGCTGCGGCCAGTTGAACTCAATGCCTCCAGATATCCACGGCCCCAATAAGCCCACAAGCGCTGGTTTGATGACCCTGTTATAATAAACAAAATCGTAACCGTTGGTCTTGTCGACCGCACGATAAATGCGGCCTCCCAGTTCCGGCATGATCTCAATGCGTAAATATTTATTTTCCAGAAAAACCATTTGGTAATTTTCAAGCTTCTTCTCATCCTCAATTTTATCAATTACTGGATGCGGATACACTCGACCAGAACTTCCCTGATAGACACGTTTCTCCAGAAACATTGGATTTTTGTCGGGTTTGCCAATTCCATATGTGGGGATGTGCACGGTTTCCTCCCACACGCGTGCCTTAGCGTCGAAGATGCTCAATTCCATCACTCCCTCATAGTCGCTCTTATATTCAGAGCTTACAAGTAAGCGACATTACAGACAATTGACAATCCACTGTTTATGATGGATTATATACGTATTTCATCATTAGAGCCGCCTAAGGCTAGGAGATGGATAGATTATGAATAAGAAAGCTGATGGATTTGAGGGTGAAAAGTTATATGTCCTTCCACCCTATATGCTGGATAAATTAAATATGAATCCGCTTACAAAAAATCTATATATTACGGACATAGGCTGCTTCAGCCATGCCCGCCATCATTTTCGTGAAAGAATGCACGGATGTGACTCTCATATATTCATCTACTGTGCCAGCGGAAAAGGTTGGATACGAACAAAGGATGGCCTAACGATTGACATGACGGAGCGAAGCTTTGCGTACATTCCCAGGGACATGCCACATGCTTATGGGGCTGACGATGGAGATCCTTGGACGATTTACTGGTTTCATCTTAAAGGGGACCAAGCTGATGATTTTATGGCATTATTCGAGCCTTTTAAAACGTATATTTCGATGGCCGCCAGTGATGAAGTCAAACTACTGGAGCTATTTCATCAGTGTTACGACCTTTTACTGAACAAATCATACTCCATCATACATTTAGTTCAAGTATCGCAAACTGTCCGTTATCTGCTGAGTTTTGTTGTATCGGTTGCATTTCGCAAGGAAGACAGTACGTACCAGAGTCATGTGGATAAGGCAACACGCTATATGAGTGAACAATTGGAATCCACCGTTTCGCTTGAGGAGCTTAGTCGGCATGTTCAGGTATCCAAGCAGCATCTGAACTTGATATTCAAACAATCCACCGGCTACTCTCCTGTCGATTACTATTTAAGAATGAAGATACAGAGGGCCAGTCAGCTTTTGGATTTGACGAATGCTTCTATTAAAGAAATTAGCATACAACTCGGTTTTAGGGACCCTTACTACTTCTCCAGGCTATTCAAAAAAATAATGGGTTGCTCTCCTCTGGAGTATCGAAATAATTTGAAGGGTTGATCTATGTTCATCAGGAGCGTTCAAATTTGCTTCTATCGGGCTACCGCAAGGTCACAGATCATTTACGAATCAGGGGTGCAAGGTCTATACTTAAGGTTAAAAAAGGAAGTTTTGTATGCTCCTCACGTTGAATCGAAGACTAAATGCAGCTATGCCGCTAATTACGCCAATCAGCATTCTAATTGGCGTCCTGATCGGTACGCCGTTGTCACAATATACCGAACTCTCTCCCTGGCTGTTTGCATTCATGACCTTCGCGGGCAGTATCAGTATGGGGTTTAAGGATTTTGTCCATGTGATAAAGCATCCTGGTCCGCTCATCGCCTGTCTGTTTATTCTTCACCTGGCCATGCCGCTTCTCGCCATGATGCTGGGGCATCTGGCCTTCAGTAATGATCCTTATACGATCACTGGACTTATTCTTGGTGCAGCTATCCCTACAGGTATTTCCAGCTTCGTGTGGGTCAACATCTATAAAGGCAACACGGCGCTGACATTGGCGATCATTCTAATTGATACGATTTTGGCCCCATTCGCCGTGCCGGGCATCATGTCCCTGCTGATCGGAGCGGATGTGCATCTCGATACCTGGGCGATGATGCAGAGTCTGTTCTGGATGATTGTCGTTCCTTCGCTAATCGGCATGGTATTGAACGAATGGACTAAAGGGAAGATCAAGCAGGTATGGGGACCTCGGCTAGGCCCGTTCTCCAAGCTGGCTATGGCTCTTGTCGTCATGATTAACGGATCTGTCATCGCGCCTTATCTGGTCGATTTTAATCTCAAGCTTGTTGGAGTATGCCTATCCATAGTCGTCCTTGCTTCCACTGGATATGCGATCGGTTATCTGATATCAGGGCTGATGCGGTGGAATAATGCAGACCGTACGGCGCTTGTCTTTAACGGCGGCATGCGTAATATTAGCGCGGGAGCTGTGCTGGCCATCACCTATTTCCCGGCCCCGGTAGCACTGCCTGTTGTACTCGGGATGATTTTCCAGCAATCCACGGCATCTCTGGTCGGATTTCTGCTAAGTCGTCGCGACCGCGGCAACGCCAAGGAAAAGCGCAATACGGCCTCAGTTTCTTAAGCAAAGGGGGCTGGCGGCGGTTCCAGACGATAAAACTCCTCCTTTTGAGGAGGAGTTTCGGAAGGGCGTCTCTATGCGTACATGGTTGGAAGCCTAATTTAAATATGCATGCACAATCATGTAAATGTTCACTTTCCAATCATAACATTTCTATTGAATCGTCTAGGGTAATAAACTAAGCCCCTGTAAAGAGCCTTTCGTGGCACAACGTTCAAGCCACATATTACCCTAAGGAAACTAAGAACGATATACACAGGTTGCAAAGTCTAAAATAGCTTTTGCGTAAGATTTTGAAATTGTGACTTCACTCCATCTTTCTGAAGTTCTGATTGTAACACCTGATTAAAGGTTTGAAGTGCACGCTGGAATTTATTTTCACCTAATTCCGTAATCCGAGTATACACACCTCGTCGATCATCCTCGCATGTATATCTTTGTAAAGCCCCGCAGTTTTTGGCTTCCATTCTCACTACGAGTCTCGATGTCGCACTTTGACTTAATCCCACCAATTCTTGAAGTTGCTGCAGTCGTAATTTTTTTTCCTCGGAATTGGATATAAAACCCAAAACATAAAACTCCTTCAAGGATAAATCATAATTTTGTAGTAGAGCTTGTTCTAACTTATCATTTAAAGTGGAATGGATGTGAGACAAAGACAACCATACATCCAAGAGTTCGTTTTCATGTTGCAAGTTTAGACCACACCATTCTATGTTAAAGTATCTCCACTTCGTTTAACCTATTGTATCAAGCTTAAATGGAATGGTCAAAACCCATACAATATTTTAAATATTACAACCCGTCATCACCGTACCAGTATGCAAATGCAGCATAATGATTCTCGTTTCAGAGCGTCCACTTATTGACAGTAATCCACCTTAACTATCGTCCACGGATATTACATGGTTTATATGTGTTATTGGTCGTATGGTTGGGTTCACTCGAAATTGGTATGTACTACAAAACCAACATCTTCTAAATAAGGTGGGCTAACTCCGCTTAACCACAGGAACATATCATCAAGTGGTTAGGTGAAATCATTTTACCTAATTTTCTACATCGGCAAAGTAAAGATTACTTCAAGTGGATCTTTACCTTCGAAAAAATCTTCATACAATTTTCTGACTTCCATCGAATCTAATTCTTCTTCTTGCATGTTGATTAACCTATCCAACTCTTCTAAAATACTTATTTCCTTTGATGACAACACCTTTGACTTAATAAGCATGTCTTTCATATTAGGAAGTAACCCTCTTGGCCAGCAATCCTCATACACACCTCTGTATGAATCATATAAGAAAGTGATCTGACTTATTCCCGCATATTTCCGAACGTGTGGATGCACTAATAATAAAAATTGAGCAACAATTCCAGAACGCTGGCTTATATAATAGGCTTCTTGTACTTCCTTCATTAAGTAAGATTTGGATTCTACAGAATTAGCAAGATAATTGATGTACATTCTTGAGAGTACGCTTATTAAGTGCTCTTTCTCTAAATTCTCCTCCAACTTCTTAATTATTTCTTTTTCAGTAATTCCCGCTTGTATGAACCCTATTAAACAAGCTGACATCCCTTTCACATCAACAGCTTTTTCAGCTATACATAACATATATTTATCAAAGATTTCCTTGAGGTAGTTTTCACTAAATGTGTAAATGTGTAAATGTCTAAACATTCAATGATCGTTTCTATTAGTGAAGCTTGATCATACTTATCTTCTATACGCGGGAGTAGATCTATCATATATTCAACAAATTCTTCTCCATAATACTCTAGCAAGCTAGGATTATGTTTTATTTTTTCTAATAGTGCAAAAAAAGTTTGATATTCTTTTGTATCATTATTTTGTGTTAGATATTTGAACAGCTCATTAATATATTTAACTTTCTCGTCCACCAGACTTTCTCCCCTTCTATTGTTAGTGTTACTTAATTCAACTTTTTACACGACTTTAGATTACTGGCAATAAAAAAGCAATTCTACAATAGAAAGCTAGTGCCATTGTACTACATGCCACTCAATTCCTTTGGGAGTTTGCTTATAAATAATTCGCATTACACCATTGTTTCCATATTCATCTCGTATATATACAGAATTCCATCCTGCGTAATTCTGCCATCCGAACCTTTAACATTTCCCCACACTTCTTCAACTACCATGTACTCATTAGCAAGCTTGACGATTTTGAATCAGATAGAACCTCTTGCTGAACTCTCCACTTTCGCCATAACAGATATTTCTGTTGTGCTTCCTGTTCATCGTAGCCGTTCTGTATCATGACGTTCAGGATGGCGCGGGGGATGGAATTGGTGTAACCGTACAAGCAACTACGAAACCTTTCCCATGAGATGTCATACAGGACAACAAACGCCCGATGAGTTAGCCCTAACTTCTGAATACATTCCTTAACAGGATGATTCATAAACGTATTCTCCTTTGGAGATGTTTTCCCTTATAGGTTAGACACTCTACAGGCAGGAATCACACCCAGACATACATAAGCATAGGAAAACTCTTGTATTTGTCACATCAGAATTACTCATTAATAACAAGAGAGCCTAGTTAATAACGGTAAGCCCCGAATAGATTCGATTAGATTTCCGCATCTCATCACACTATTTGGATGCTAATCCGATCGGTTCATTATCAGCAAGGGTAAGAATAATCGAATCTTGCTTGGCTTCGCTATCTGTTGTCCGCTTAATTGACGGTGCATGGTGCGCATGGGTTGTGGCGGTACAGCAGATAAAAAACAGATCAACCATGGTAGTATTTGACCATAATCAACCTGTTCAATGTAACGCTATTACGTTATTTAGGGTATAAAATTAAGGTATTAATGTGCGTACAAACATAATGGGGAAATCTTTTTACGGGTATTACATGGGTTATATGTGTTACTACTCATCCATCTCCCAACGAAAGTATTTGGAGAGATTATTGTATGCTTTATTAATATCATCATCTGTGCATTTATTAATAATACGATTCAAAGTTGCTTCAAGTATCTTTTCATTAAAGTCACTTGTAATAAAATGACCATGTCCGATTATGACATCACCTGGACCTACCATCCGTTCTAACCTTTTAGGACTAATTAATTCGAATGAAAACAAGTCTGATGCTCCATTTATGTCCTTAGGACCGATATCTATATGATAAGTAATATAAAAATCGTCTATATCATCACCCCAGTCCTCATATATCTTTGTTAGAGCCTTTATAATAAGCATTTAATCTACTCTCCTAATCCAAAATATCGATATGAACATTTCTAATTTGCTTTGGTGCCCATGTCTTATTATAGTCATTATAATTACGTTCTGTCCTAATCATGATATTTTCTTGGAAATTTGCTCTTACCATATTTTCTCCTGGCTTAAATTGAATTCTAAAAGCCCTCATTCCATCTGCACTTGAAAAACCAATAATTTCACCTGTCGTTTTATCAATAATATCTTTAGCACCCTCACCTACCCATGCTTTACCAGCATTCATTGCCTCTGTACGAGTAGAACTGCCTAGAGTTGATAACCCTTTTGGTGATTGTTTAACTCCAAGAAGAATTTGAGAATCAGTCAAGTTATCTACATATCCAGGATGCCACCATTTAGGTTTTCCCGTACCCTCAGAAGGAGGATCATCCTTCTTATGTGGCGATCCTCCTGGTGAAGCACCGTCATCTTTAGAATGCTTCTTTCCTTTCATTCCAACAATAAACGCAAATGCTGTATCTACTAACAAATGGGCATTTTCTTGTTTGGATCTGTTTATCGTTTTTTCATAAGCAGCATCTGGATCCGTTATGACATTAACGATGTTATCTGCTACGTCTTGCTTTGCTTGGAAGTTATCGGCCACCATTTGACGGATATCTAGATTAGGAAAATTACGTATTCGTTCCCATGTCGCTTCTACACTCTCATAAGCAGAGTTTTTGATTTCATTGAGCACAATCCGCTCAGTCTCATCCAGGTCTTTCATAAAAGGACTTTCCCTATACGGCCCATACTCTTTTCTATATTCGTCAATTGAATTCAGAAAATCAATTAGATATTTCTTCTGTTCCGTCGTGTATCCTTTCATATCATCCCGATACTTGGAACTCATCAAAGCTCTGTCACTATATCGAAAATGGTTGTCCGTCTGCCGCTGATGTTCCATTAATGCGACTATATCTGTGGAGAGATCTTGATTATTATAATAATCATCCAGCGCCTTTTCAAACTGTTGATCCACATTTCTTTGATACCAGCGTTCCCGTATATCAGAGGGAATATCTCTATAGGCTTGGACGGAAGCCTGATTGACTCCCTTTACATAGTTGATGAAGTCATGTATGGATTGTACTTCTCCATACCCTCTGGCACTCGTCCATACCTTACCAAGAAAATCCATCGTCGCATGCCGTTCACGGGCTCTCTGTTCCTCCGCGTGTGCATGTAAGGTTTGAGCAGCAACCTTGGCCGTCTTCCCCAACACCACTCCCCAACCATGGGAAGGGACGCTGGCAATCATGGACAATCCTGCTGCCGCATATTTAACTATGGATGACGGTCCAGAGGAAGCCACTTCGGAACGAATCGAAGCTATTTTTTGACTTGCTGCTTTCGGTATGGCACCCAATACAGGAATAGACGCAGCCACATCACATACTTTCTGGGCTAGTCCCAATACGCCATCGAGTAGACTAGCCTTCGGTGAGCTGGGAGTGTTTACAGCTGACTTAACGGCTCCCTTATCTTTCGATGTAACGCTTGAATTGGAGCTTCCCCCTGTGCTGCTGCTTGCTGCACTTTTCGCCGCTTGCGCCTCTGCATAAGCTTTCACAGACATTAATGGGGGTTCCCAAATCGGTGCTAAATCAGCAACAAAAACCGGTCTTTTAACCGTGCCTTCCAGCTGTACTTTAGCGGACCGTATATCCGTTTCTCCATCCAACACCAAACTACTGCTACCCGCTTTGAAATAAATAGCCTCGGCAGCTTGAATATTCAGCTCCCCGTCCGCATGCAAGGAGAGCGTCTTGCCTGCCGACAATGACAATTCATGTTCACTGACGACCTGAATTCCTGAACCATTCATTGAAATGTGAACCTGTTCCGATTTAGCCGTCACCTTCAGTTCACTGGTACTCAGCTTGATGTCCTTGCCATGAGGAGTCCCCCAATACTTGGTGGCTGGATCAGCTAGCTTGGGCGACGAACTTCGCCCTTGTCGTATGGAGCTTGCCGCATATCCGTCCGCCTCCTTCTCTGTAGGAAAACGGACAGATACTTTATCTCCTCGTTCCGGCATGACGTACCAACCGCTATGTCCTTCGGCGGTATAACTGCTGGCATACGGAAACCACCACGCCTTATCCCGATCTTGTTTTTCATCTACTGTAAGATGAACACGGATTCGGCCTGATTTGGCTTCTAATACACGTCCTTCGAGTGAAGCTCCTGTGAGGTGAGGGCACAAAATCTCTGTTTGCTGAATTCCCTGTTCGTGAACCAGTTCATATTCGTGTAACAGCAACCCTTTCCGCAATTCAGAAGTGACTTCTGCCACCATCCATTGCTCACCATTCCAATTCGTGAGGTCTCCGGGCCTGGCAAACGTTTCACTCTCCATCATGTAGCTGAATTCCGCTGTCCTTTTCGGATCAAAACTACGTCGAGTACGGTAAACCGGATGCTTCATCTCAACGTACTGCCCCTCAGGCATACCAAACCAGAATTTAGGTCCATTCAATGAGATCTCTGGGATCAACACCGTTCCAAACCGGGAAGCCATCCGTTTGAGAAAGGCCCAATCCGTCTCTCGATATTGTAAAGTAAATTCATGTAAGATAGTACTATCTGTTATGTTATCAATAACATCGGCCTGATTGTACTTCTGAATGATTTGCTTGATTAAATTTCCGTAGGGCATTAAGGTATCCTGATAAGAACGCGTTACAGGTGTAATATCCAACTGAATCGTATGAGAAACGGCTTCAAGCTCCACATAATAGATGCCACGCACCATCCGTGTTTCTGCATGGACCAGTAAACCATGGAACAAAATGCGTTCAGGCTGACCATTCTCTGTTTTGGTACGGATAATGACCGGTTCGTTATCCTGATCCTGTTCTATGTAATGATCTCTCTGCTCTTCATCTAACCATCCACTGATCTTTAACCGGGCATGGTCATTTAATTTTCGTTCAATACGCAGTTCGCTTATCGTTTGAAGAGGATATGGACCTGTACATTCCAACTCCGTATACGTTAACATCGTTTGTGTGTGATTCAACTTGTACCTCCTTACTCCAGCGTCTGGCCATCGTCTGTTATCCGAATCATTCCCCCGTATAGGCACGCATTCGAGCATTGATCCAGCAAGGCTGGTTCTCCCTCCACAAGCACATCACTTTTGCCGCCGATCCAGGGTCTGGTGATGACCGGAACACAGTTCGCTTTTTTCACCCCGTAGATATCCACCATGTCACTGCTTTTGACCGCTGGATTAGCTGGACAGGAGCAACGACCGAAATTGCTGATATTGGTTCCTGGCAAGTAATCTGTAACGTTCATTTGCGCTTTATCTTTTACATATACTCCGTGACTGAACGGACGTTTGAGACGTGTCGGTTGCGTACCAAAACTGCAGCTTAAGATCGCCCCAGCAACAACATATCCTTGTTTACTTCCCCGTCCAGCTTGAATAGGTTCCTTATCGGAACGAGACTTATTTGCCATTCTTCTATTCCCCCTTTCATTCCTTTCTTAGTTCGTCTTCACTTCACTGCCCAGAACATTTGTCATTCCGCCCAGCGATACGGTGCTGCCTTTGCTAGTCATTTGAATTTCATTCCCTGCCGTGATTTTCACTTTACTGCCGGAATGAATGGAGATATTTCCTCCTGCTGAGAAATGAATCTGTTTGTCGCTTACAATATGAATACCATCTTTCTCATTTAACTGAATATACACAGCCCCCTCCTTACTGGTGATTACAATTTCATCGGGAGTTAATTTGATTTCCTTGCCGTGGGCGGTCCGAAACAATTTGATGTCGGGATTAGCAAGAGCATGCTGCTCTACACTCTGATTCTTTTGGCGCAAAGATGTACTTGCCATGCCTTCTTCTTCCCGATGGGCGGGGAAATAGAGTAGCACGGTATCTCCCAACTCAGGCATCACGTACCATCCGCTATGTCCTTCCGCAGTATAAGGAGAAACATACGTGAACCAGTGGGCCTTCGTAGGGTCTTGAACGGCATCTATATTCAAATGTAATTTGATACGATCTCGCTCTACCTGAATGACTTTACCTGGTAAAGACAGACCGATAAGCTGTTCGTTAAAGACTTCCTTGTGCCTCAACCCCTTGTGAGAGGTTAAGGTATACACGTGCTGCAGTACACCCTTTTGCATGTGAGTATCTACCTTGTACACGTACAAGCTTTTACCTTTAAAGGTAACGGTGCTGCCTAACTCCAAAACTTGCTCCGCCTCAACCAGATAATCAATAAAATCATGCTCGTTTACATGTGCTGTATCATTGCCGTTAAAATAACGATAATCCGCAACTCGTTTACTGACGGTATAATGATAATTCGTTAAATCAAGTCCTGACGGGGTCTCCTCAACACCAAAATAACACTTCGGCACATCAAACACAGAGGCAGGCGTGAGTGAAGTATGATAACGCGAAGCGATCCGCTTTAGGAACTCCCAATCTGTTTCACGATATTGGACCGCTATGCGACCTAAAGCTGCTCCCCCTGTAGCCGAATCAATAATGTCAAAACCGGGATAATTCCCACCTACAGCCCGCAGCAATTCCTCTACCTTCATATTTTTATCTTGAAAGGACCTGTCTTTTTTGCGAATATCCAGTTTATACGTGTGTGATATAGCCTCGACCTCCAGGTAATACACATCTCGGACAGCTCTGACTTCCATATGAAGTACCGTTCCGTTAAATAGCGGTGTTGGTGTTCCTGCCTCATCCAATTGTGATACACAAACCGGAGAATCGGCTTCGATCAATTGAACATAACTGTCCTGTAATTCTTCAGGTAAAATAGCTGTAAAAGAGAGCCGGGTATGCTCATTCAACCGCTTGGTCATACGCAATTCCTGAATACTCACCAATTCAAATGGTGTAATTTGCAGCCGATCATATGTAATGTTAGTTAATGTCATAAGAGTTACTTTCCTTTCGCTCGGGTTCGATTTTCAATGTTAGCAGCATACTGCGGGCAACGGGCTTCCAGCTCACTATTTCTTCTTCCGTACAGTTAAACGCACACATTAGCGCCCGTCCTTCCAATACTGTAAAAAAAGATAAATTATACATACGAGCATTCCATACTGGCGTCATGAATTCGCAGTATCCTATTCGATTCTCTCCTACCTCCAACACTTCATGGCCAAACCATTCGGTCAACTTCTGGGTTTGTTTTACCACCTGAGCCATCCCATCCGTAAAGTCCTCCAACTCTTCTATTTGCAACGGGCTCTCGGTATGCTTGAAGGTTAAGTTAATCGTGCCTGCCTCATTAGTGAAAATAAAATCTGGGCGATGGTGAGAAGGATATTTTAATAGCTGCTCATCAATTGGCATATCCCGAAAGCTCTTTGGCATTGTTATACTGATGCGTTCATCCACTAAATACCGCTGAGCAAAAACCAAACTTTCCCCTTCAAGCTGCATGAATGTTTGTAATGTTTGCCCAAACGGCTCCTTATCGTGTGCGTGACTTAAAGCTCCATCCTCAGTTAAGGATGGATTATTTTCGGCATTTTCTGATGTTACCGTATGTAGCAAAGAAACAATTTTCTTATCCAGATGTTCCACAAATATCTCCTCCCATTTCGTTACTGCATATCGACTTCCTGAAAGGAGATACCACTCGTTCCCCTCCGCAACAGACTTTCTGCTAATGCCAAATTTACTAATGTACAGGTTTCACGCAAACCTTGAACTTGCAATAAGGGCCTTCCCTCGGTGCGCTCTCGATCTACTACCAACTTCATCAATGTTCCTCCGGGATGAAATGTACTTAGCTCACCTACACAGTTCACTAAAGGGGGCTGAATCATCCAGTACAACTTTTGCTGAGAACGTTCCATATCCCGAAACAAAGCCATACGACTGAAGAGGCTCGGCGTATAGACCTGTAACAACTCATGTACAGAATCAGATACCATCATCCTCGAACCCATCAGAATATCAGGATAAACCGTATAATCGTGACCTTTCACCTTAAACTGTGCGGCATAAGAAGGGGGCCATTCCGTCCAATTATTAATATTTACCATCTCTGCATTGGCTTCTTCGTCCCATATGGGAACAGCAGAATACAACATCCGATCATCATGTTGACAAAGAAAATACTCCACTATGCCACGTCCCTTCCATTGCGTCTGTCCCACATGGTTTCATCCAAATGAAGTTAGATCCCGGGCAACTGGATGCATCCCTAAACTAAATCGGGTTCCATCCAGCACCGCCCCTTTGAAACAGGCCCCCTCTATAGCTGCACCAATGAAGTCGGCCCCCTGCAATATAGCCCCGGTGAAATCAGCATTCTGTAAGTAAGCGCCCTGAAATTTGGCTCCTGTAAGATCTGCTCCTGCAAAACTTACGGGTTGAAAACCAGGTCTTTCCCAACGTTCAGACTGGTATATTCCAGGTACAGCTACTGCATCTCGAAAAGAGGCTTCTCTTAAGTTGGCTTTTTCAAAACGTGCTTCTTGTATCAAACAATCGTTAAAATCAGCCTCTTGTAAATATGCTTTATACCAACAGGAACCAATCAAATTGCCCCCCGTAAAATCACTATTTATAAAGGAACTTTCACTCAAATCAGCATATTGTAGACGTATTCCCTCATAATTTCCTTGAGACCCATCGATCTTGCGGAAAACTTCATGTATGTAGTCGTAGGGCTTTTTTTCCTCTAGCCAGTCTTTAATCACAATGGAATCTTTGACACGCACATCTCGTTTATAGACGACTTCACTTCGATCTAAATATTCTCCGACTCTCAGTTCGAATACATCTTCCAACTCTATTTCATGAGCAAACTGAATATCATCGAACCATTCTTCTGTGATACTAAAACGCGCCAAAGCAATGATATATTGATGAACATGTACTGCCACGTGCAATTTCATCCTCTGAATATCATCTAATCCGATTCTTCCACCGTATTTCTTAGCGTGCTTACTTAATTTCGTCTCCCACTCGTCCAAGTAGCGAAATGCCCAATCTGCATTATAGGTATCTCGACAATTATGGCGGTTCATAAACCATCTCTTATCCATCGCCTCCACCAAATAGGTCGCCCTTCCATTTGCTAATTCGGTACGAAGCATGGAATAGGATATATACCCCAAGGCGTGTTTATCACCTTCTCGCTGCATCAACTTGACTTTCTCAAATATCTGCTCTAGTGAATTGCGAAATGCCTTAGCTAAGGCATGCTTATGATTTTGGAAATAGACTTCCAATGCGAATAACATTCGATGCTTAAGCGGTTCATAGATCTCATTTTTAAAATGTCGAAAGACCTCTTCACGATTCACGCTCTATCTCCTTTCTAGTCGTCACATTTACATAGGCTGCACGCCTCAAGTAGTTGGTTATCTTAAACCGAAGTCTAATTTTAATGATATGTGAAATCATAATTTTCAAGGGTATATTTAACAGTAAATCATCCTTATGTATGTATCGGACAAATTAGTGATTTTGTTTACAGAAAGACCCATAACTGTACTCAATGAAAAAGGGGTGGGTTCACAATTGAACCCACCCCTTCCGAGAAATTAAATATTAATATTTTCTATTATTTTCATGATTAGTTTCTCTTTTTCAATTCTGTTCATTGATTATCTTATAGCTCAGTTTATTTAGGCACCATGATCAGAGCCGATGAATACCGAAAATCGGACTGTATTCTCTTTATCTGGTATCATGTTTGATCAGTCCGTTTTAATTATAACCCGGCACTTTCTATGACTATAAATATAGAGTATCAAGAAGGCTATCTACTTTACTGTTTGTGAGACTGGTTGGGTAGGACTGAATACTCGGTCAAAACGGCGCATCAGTCCTTCAAGCGGGCCGACAGGAAGCCGCGCAATCAGCCAGCCCAGCAGTAGTGCCGCCACTCCGATAATCAGGTCGCCGAACGGAACGCCTTCGAGACTATGCCCGATTCCTATCAGATCAAGAATCCAGACCACCACAAACTGAATGGCATACATGGTCAGCGCCACGCGCCCGACTGCCGCAAAAGGCATTAATACAGCGGAAAATTTCTTCGCCACGAAGCATGCTAGTCCCAATACCAGAAACGAGATTCCCAGGCCTGTAATCGTCTGGAATGACGAAGCGGTGTGCGGAGCCGACTGCAAAAGCATATGCCACATCGGTGGTTCCGTGTTAAGCGGCCAAATTGCGTATTCATCCGGCTGCATAGGAGCAATTCCCTGTGCGCTGATCAGCCATTGTTCAAAACGAAGGCTCCAACCTGGAAGCACAAAAGTGGCCAGCGTTTTGCCTATCACAAGCATAACAATACCGCTGCCTGCGAGTATGAGAGCTGTGCGTATCCTGGTGAGGTCAAAGCGGCCAATGGCCATGCCGGCAACAAATGCAGGAGTCAAGGCGAGAGCTGACATCGGACCTCCCGCGATATCACTAAGAAGATAAGCTTTCGAGAAAATGCTTGATCCAAGAATCATTAGTGGCGGGGCCGTCACGAGCAAAACTGCTGCTGTTGTAACAATTGTGCGGGTCGAACGGCGAAATAACATTAGTGCCAACACAAACATAGCTGCATAGGCAGGCAAAATGACACCATATGGAGTGTTCAGCATAATAAGCAAATATCCGATAATATCAACAAATACGGCGCGTGCCAGCATTCGCGCACGGAAAGCGGCCGTATCCGCTCCCCGATCCATCATGCGCTGTGCCATAATGGAATAAGATATACCCCCGCACAATACGAATAATAGTGTCGTGTTTCCGGAAACAATCGCAGAAACGTTTGGGTTCGATCCGAAGTGCTGCAAGTACATTCCCAGCACCGCCAGTCCTCGTACTGCATCAAGTGCTACAAGACGCCCGGTGCCCCGCCTTCTCCTCGACTCTTCTACAGAGCTTCGAGAAGGAATATCGCTTTGTGTACCGTCGTAGGATGTATTGGATATACCTGCTGTATCTACTGCTTTTTCATCCAATTTATTAGCAACCGTCTTTTCATCTACTTGATTTTCATTCAACTGGCTGTTTACGGAAGAAGCTCGTTTTTTAATATTTTCCTCTCCCTCATACTCTCTGACGAATCTGCTCATCAGCTTTATACTGCTTAGCAACTTGCATTCCTCCCTGAAATACTGAATTCACATTTTTATCAACCTGGTTATGCAGAGGATTGATTTCACGCTATAGTCCAATATATCCTGCAGATGTCGCTAAAGTTTGATCAAGTTGTAAACAAAATGTCACAGTAGGCGAAACCGTTTTATCGCAAAAACAACCTTATTCGCAGTTGATCACTGGAATAAGGTTGTTTGCAATATTATTAAAAGTCACTCAGTATTTTTCGGCGACGGCATTAAAAATTGAATTGGCCAGTAGTCGGAATTGCTGCTGTGAATGAGCGCCATTGGTTAGATCATTGGAGAAAACAGTAAGATTCTTTTTGTTTTCCTTATAGGTGAAGGCCATGATCTTTCCTCTTGCAGCATCGTGACCTGGCCACCAGCCCGCTTTGAAGAAGTTTTCTTTATTACTAATGGTTGCAAGAACTTTTGCGGCTTTAGGTAGTTTCGTAATGTAAGAACCTGAAATGGTGTAGAAGTATTCTTCATTATCGTAAGGGGCTGTAATCACATGATCCTGTTTGACATTTGCCAGGAAGACCCCTTAGCATCTTTCCCACGTCGGTTCAGCAAACGCAAGTTGAGGAACCCGGTTTTTCACATTAGAAGGTTTAAGAACTTTGCCAACGGGTCTGTTATTGCCGAATGCCGTTATATCAAGATAGTATTTGGCTGCCAGCGGATGCAGATCGTCATAAGCCACTGCGAAGTCACCGGCTTCATAACCGGCTCCGCTCTTCATAAGCATGGTGACGTTTATTCTTTTTTTTAGCAGTTCATTGACCACTTAGATGGCTTCGTTATTTGTATTTCGGATTAACACATAGATGGAATGATACAGCATCTCTGTTACCGGAGAGGTTTTGTCCGCAAATACGCCAGCTTCTTTAACCACATCACGTTCAAAACCGCGCAGATCCAGGAAATCCTGCACAATCTCACCTACTACGGAAGCATAGCTTTTCCGTCTGGACCGGTTCCTGGCTTACAGCGGCCGGCGCATCAGGCAAAGGTCGGGCTTTGACGTATCCGTCTTCCATGAAGCCAGAATCAAAACAAAGGCAATAACGATTACGGAAAGGCCTACCTGGGTGCCCGACACCTGACCTGCGCATTGAAATCAGACAGATCCAAAAAGTCCCAACAATAAAAAGAAATTTAAGGATTAGTGCTTGAAAAGAAGCTCTGTGCAGCAACGACTTCACAGAAGCTTCACTCTTGTTTAAAATTATTAGCTATTTCTTTTATGGAGTATCCTTGGACTAGGCGCAATTAAGTACAGTCCTTTGCTAGTCATTACTTACCATCAAAAAAATCCGATCGACTTCCTCTCGAATTTTCAAATCCAGGGTATCCCAGTGATAATCAATTAGTTCTCTATGTGAAGAGTATCCTCCCATCTTTTTTCATTTCTTAATAAATCTATAGCAAGATTTTTGGCAATTCTCAAAAGATAAAACGGATACGATCTTTGGGCCAGTCAAGGGAAGCACTTATAAACCGAATTAAAGCATTCGTGCAACAAATCTTCGGCATCCTGTTTGTTATGCACTATTCTCAAGGATTTCCAAAGAGTTCTGATTTATAAGATAAAAATAGATCCTCTAAATCTTTAATGTCCATATTTTGCTTATTCCTTCCGTTCTGTTTGGTTACAGTGTTCTCTTGACATAAATAACATAGAAATTTTTATCATCTGTCTCCTCAGGCTTTTGGACGAGCATTTGCTGATTCAGGATTCGCTCCCTTTGGATTCGTTATTTAATTTGTCGGTTGATACTGTTTTTATTTTTTCTGCAAATTCAATCGTTTTTACTGGCTGTGGTTTACTACTGAAGATGTCAGAGAGTTTTAAAATATTTAGAACAATACAAATGATAATAATAAACAGTAGTCTTCTTCTCTTAATCCGATGAGCTCTGGTTCTATTATGCGTATAGCTTTTTTCCATAGTATATGTTTCTCCAAAATCTAGAAGCAGTTTACGTTTTATTTTGCGATCATGTGCCAATAAAATTATTCGTATCTCAATGCATCTATAGGCTTCAAGCTTGCTGCTTTATAAGCTGGATATACCCCGAATAGAATGCCTGTACCTGCGGAGCTGAGAAACGAATATATGATAGGCGAGACCGTAAATTCAATGGCCATATGAGAAGTTGCTTCAATTATTTTGGATGCTGCTATACCAGTAACAACCCCGAGGATACCACCCATTAGACCGAAGATAACTGCTTCTGACAGAAATTGAATCATAATATCTCTTGGCTTGGCACCGATAGCTTTTCGAATCCCGATTTCTCTCGTACGCTCTATAACTGAAACCATCATAATATTCATAATTCCGATTCCCCCTACCACGAGCGATATCGCGGCTACACCTCCCAGCAAGTTGCTCATGATTTTATCTACACCTAAAGCTGCACCTACTGCTTCGGACAGACTTGTAACTTGAAATTGATCCGGTTCTGAAGGTTTTAGCTGGTGCGTCACACGCAAGCTTTCCAATATGTCTGAATGAGCCTGATCCATCAAAGCTGCTGACTTGGCGGACACATCCAGAGTGACAATATTCTTCTCACCCAAACGGTTCATCATAGTGGTAGCAGGGATATAAATTTGATCATCACTACCGTAGCTTAAGTTCGTAACTGGCTGAGTATCCAATACTCCGATCACTTTAAAAGGGATCTGTTTAACTTGAAACGTTCGTCCTAATACATTTTGGGTATCTCCACCAAAAAGACGTTGAACCGCTTGGCTTTCAAGGACGGCGACATTCATGCGTTTATCCATCTCATCGTTGGTAAATGTTCTACCCTCGGCAAAGGAAACCTTTTTGACCTTATAGAATGAAGCGGAAGTCCCTACAATAGTGGCGTTATAGTTATATCGCCCCCACGTAGCTTTTGAATTGCTCGTTATATTTGGCATTAATGCATCTATAGACTTCTTTTGTTCCAACGCCTCGATATCAGCCCACGTAAATGAGGCCAAGTTGCTCACAATGACTTCTTCTTCAGTCATTGGCATGGCTGGAGCAACCATAAGCACGTTATTTCCTAATTTGTCGATTTCCTCCTTAATACTGGCCTTAGAGCCATTTCCGATTGCCATAATGGCAATAACCGCCGCTACCCCAATAATAATACCGAGTATCGTTAAAAATGAGCGCATCTTGTTGGTGGTTAAGCTATTCATAGATACACGGATTGTTTCCATCAAATTCATAGGCTTACCATCCTTGATGAAATTCGTCTATTCGTAATACGCTCATCTCGTTCAATATTACCATCCCGAAAACTAATCAATCGTTTGGCATATTCAGCAATTTCCAGCTCATGCGTGACCAAGACGATGGTTTTTCCCAGCTCATTCAAGCCTTGGAACAGCTCCATAATCTCGACGCTCGTCTTCGTATCCAGTGCTCCCGTAGGCTCATCCGCCAGCAGAATAACAGGATTATTCACCAATGCTCGGGCAATGGAGACACGTTGCTGCTGACCACCAGAAAGCTCATTAGGCTTGTTATACATTCGTTCTGCAAGACCAACGCTACGTAGTGCCTCCACGGCTCGTTCCCGGCGTTCCTTGGCAGGTATACCTGCATACATCATAGGTAGCTCTACATTTGCTAATGCTGTAGTTCGGGAAAGTAGATAGAATTTTTGAAACACAAAACCCAGTTTCTGAT